>NZ_MAGO01000004.1:0-145000 GCF_001687335.1 Dissulfuribacter thermophilus
TAGTCATTGAAGATGTCTTAAAAAGCGAATTGAAATTTTGGATCTCAGATCTATTTTTCAAACACAATGTAAAAAAAGAGATTCATTTAAAAGAAAGCAGAAATCTTGTAATGACCAATTTACCACTATTTCTGGATCTAATTGACTCCGTCTTTGCAATACAGATAACGATGTTAAAGGAGTCAGAGGATACCTCTCACATCTTTAAATTAGTGGAAGCTGATGAGGATCAAGACAAAATTATCCTATTATTCGACCGTACAGGGCCTGATTTCATAAAAAAAGACGGGGCTCCAGACTTTGAAGATTTCAAAGAATCTGATTTTCTTATTTTATGTTACGATGTACTTCATGATTCGGCAAAGAAATTAAATTGTAATACAATATTAGAAGACAAGGCCATAAAACTGGAAGTGCCCCGCAAGGCCTCTGATACAGAGGTGTAACTAATACGGGGCACAACATTTTACAAATATATTGGGATGCATAATTTCCAATTTGTAAGCGTTCACAAAGGGTCGCATATGGAAGGTGCAAAATCGTCCTCCCTTATATCCACGCACCAAACAACAATCCATTTGCGATACCAAGTGAACGCTTACCATTCCTTTTAAACAGGCTCAACCCTCACAGCACACACCTTGTACTCCGGAGTCAAGGTCTTAACGTCTAGACCAGGACTGGTGAGGAGGTTTGTGAGGGCATCTTCGTAGTGAAAACTCATAAATACAGAGCCTGGTCTGCTCTTATCCGTAACTTTGGCACGAACTGCCACCTCTCCTCGCCTGGAGATGACTCGAACCATTGCCCCATCTTTTACGTTGAGGCGGATGGCATCATCAGGATGGATCTCCACCTCCTCATATGGGGCAATCTTATCAAAGGCCCGTGCCCTACGGGTCATTGAGCCATTGTTATAGTGCTCAAGTCTTCTACCAGTGATTAGAACCAGCGGATAATCACGGTCTGCATCCTCCTCAGGCATTATGAAATCCACAATCTGGAGGTGTCCCTTGCCCTTTGGAAACGACTTTTGATGAAGTAGCGGGGTCCCTGGATGACCCTTTTCCGGACATGGCCAGACCTTTCCGCTATCGTCAATATCTTCATAGGAGATCCCTGCATAAGGAGGTGTGAGTTTCGCTATCTCCTCCATAATCTCACTGGGATGACTGTATTCCATTGGATAGCCCATAGCTGTGGCAAGCTTTGATACAATCTGCCAATCTGGCAGGGCTTCTCCTGGAGGCTCGACCACCTTTCTTATCCTTCTCACTCTACGCTCACCACTTGTAAATGTGCCATCCTTTTCGTAGAAGCAGGCGCTAGGCAACACAACGTGTGCGAACTCCGCCGTCTTCGTGAGGAACAGGTCTTGATAGACCAAAAAGTCCAAAGAACTCAATGCATTGTGAATAAAACCCACATTTCCCTGAGTCTGAGCAGGATCATATCCGATGCAATAGAGAGCCTTGAACTTACCCTGCAAAGCCATCTCATACATCTCTGGTTCCAACAGTCCTGGAGTGGTTGGAAGCTCTGAGACGTTCCAGGCCGTGGCAAAACGTTTTAATGCCTCCACATCATCGGTGTGCTGATACCCAGGAAGACTATATGGAAGGGTCCCCATATCGCATGCGCCCTGGACATTGTTCTGGCCTCTAAGTGGGTTGATCCCAGTGCCAGGTCTTCCAACCTGGCCAGTTGCCAGTACAAGATTTGCAAGGGCCATGACGCCATGGGTGCCTCCTTTATGCTCCGCTACCCCAAGACCATATAAAATCAACGATCTTGGAGATTGGGCATATATCCTTGCTGCCTGTTCGATCTGCTCTTTGGGCACGCCTGTTATCTGCGAAACACGTTCAGGTGGATAGTCCTTGATGAACTCGATGACTCGATCAAGCCCTTCTACCCTTTCAGCAATAAAGTCTCTATTCTCGAGTCCCTGTTCAAATATGCTATAGAGAATACTGTTTAAAAGAGGAATGTTGGTTCCAGGTTTGAGCCTCAACCACAACCCTTCAGATTGAGCCTCAGCAATCGCAGCCACATCCGTACGTCGCGGATCGATCACAATGAGCTTAACCCCTCTTTTGGCAGCCTCCTTTATCTTTAAACCTACTATGGGATGGGCCTCTGTGGTATTTGATCCGCATATCAGGAGACAATCGGTCTCAGGTATTTGGGCAAAGGGTGTTGTTGCAGCACCGCTTCCAAGTGTGGTCGCGAGACCCGCGACCGAAGGAGCGTGTCAGACCCGCGCACAATTGTCTACGTTATTCGTACCTAGGACCGCCCTGGCAAATTTTTGGAATAAAAAGTTTTCCTCATTGGTGCACCGCGAAGATGCCAGTACACCAATACTGTCACTGCCGTGATTTCGAATAATATCGGAAAAGCGCTTTGCTATGTAATCCAGGGCCTGATCCCATGAGACCTCTTTAAATGGTTCGTCTATACTGTCTCTAATGAGTGGACGTTTGAGGCGATCTTCGTGATTGTAAAAAGTAAAGCCAAATCGTCCCTTTACACAGAGGTCTCCGTAATTTGGTGGTGTATTGTAATCGGCCTTAATTTCAAGGATAGCACCGAGATTGGCAACAACATCTACGCTGCATCCTGTTCCACAGTAGGTACATACGCTCTTGACCGGCTTTATCTGTTCTGGCCAAAGTGGGACCTTCAGGCCCTTCTTTGATAGGGCACCAGTAGGACAGGCATCTACACATGCCCCACAGGATACGCAATTATCTTTGAATCTGATCTCTATATTCTGGAGCCTTCCTGACTGGCCATCTTCATCAAAATTCAGATAAAGCGCATCGTATTTACAGCTCCTCTCACACCTTGAACACCCAACGCACTTATTTGGATCAACGACAATGAATGGATGTGAATCATCAATTTTATACTCGAGCCTCTTGGGAGACTTGGCTGCATTGACCTTGTGATCCACACAAAGTTCTCTATACGTACACTTGGCAAGCCCATGGCATCCGCATTCAAGACACCGTGATGCCTCTTTTTTGGCCATCTCTTCTGTAAGGCCAAGTTCGATTTCAAAAAAGTCACCAATGCGTCTTTCAGGCGGACGTTCAGGCATGGATTGGGCCAGGCTCACTGTAAAACCATCATAGTTGTGCATATCGACGTCTTCAAAGCGCTTACCCTTGGTAAAATTAAATCTCGGCTCAGATATACCTGTCTTTTCCCCAACCATGTACTCATGCATGGCCTCTGCAGCGCGCCTTCCTGCTGCAACCGCCTGAATAACAGTCCTTGGCCCGCTTGCACAGTCACCCCCGGCAAAAATCCCTGGGATATTCGTAGCCATGGTGCTGGGATTGGACTTTATTGTCTTTTTGGGGCTCAATTTCAATTTTGCTTCCAGGTCACCAAAGGTGGAAATGGTGTCGTCACCCTCCTGACCCAGTGCTGAGATCACTGCATCCCCTTCCCACACGAGCCTGGAGCCTGGCATGGGAACAGGAAAACGTCTGCCCCTCTCATCTGGCTCTCCAAGGACCGTCCTGGCCATTATGACCTTCACCTTACCATTGTCCATGCGCTCAATAGACAGAGGCGTGGCCATGAGGAAGAGCTGTACCCCCTCCTTTTCTGCCTCTTCCACATCGCGCTGCTGGGCCGGCATCTCCACTCGGCTCCTCTCGTACACCACTGTAACATCCCTTACACCAAGACGCCTTGCTGAACGCGCGGCATCCACTGCCACATCTCCACCACCGATTACGAGGACCTTTGAACCGAGAGAGATTTGCCTGCCGAGATTGATCTTTTTCAAGAGCTCAAGGCCATCTACGGCAAACTCTCCGCCCTTGATCGAAAGTGATCTTTGCTTCGAGAGCCCAACCGCAATAAATATAGAATCAAAACCCTGATCTTTGAGGTCACTTAGGGTAAAATCATCTCCCCATCGCCTTCCAACCTTTACATGCACCCCCAGATCCAAGATATTCTGTATCTCTTGTTCCACTACCTTGGTGGGGAGCTTGTAGTTTGGAATCCCGTATCTCAGGAGCCCACCGAGTTCCTTTTCTGCCTCGAAGATGGTTACGTCATGGCCGAGCTTTCTCAAAAAATAAGCGCAGCTAAGACCAGCGGGTCCACCACCAATAATGGCTGCACGTTTGCCTGTGGATTCCCCTGGCCGTTCTTTCAAACCACCTTTGGCCTGAACGTAATCTGCCACGAACCTCTTGAGGTGATTTATGCTAATGGGCTCATCCAACAGGACACGCCTACACCTAGTCTCACAAAATCTCGGGCACACCCTCCCCACAGAGAGCGGCAGGGGATTCTTCTCCTTAATGAGCCTCAGTGCTGCCTCGTATTCCCCTGATGCCACGAGATTCACATAACCCTGAACATTAATTCCACCAGGACATGTGAGATTGCATGGCGCCCTGCAATCTCCATAGTGGGTCTGTGCAAGGGTCTCCAGTCTCTGCTTCCGAAAGGCGTCCAAATCCTTGGAGTGGGCCACTATTACCATTCCATCTTCAACCTCTGTTTTACAGGCCCTGACTCTGCCCTTGCCTTCGACTTCAACCATACAAAGAAGGCAAGGCCTTTTCGGTTCCACCCCACCTGGCATATTACATAGGTGCGGGATCTTGATCCCTGCACTGTTGGCTGCCTCCAGAATGGTATTACCTTTGGTCGCCTTGATCTCAGAATTATCGATCGTAAGTGTAACCATGTGGTCTACGCCCCTTTTGTCACTTTTTTCTGTATCTATTTACACCCTAAATGCTGCAATTAGCGAGTTTGCCCAAGATACGAGGAGCGAGGGGCAAAGACGTACTCAGGTACTTCGAGCCCCGAGCGACAAAGTAGATTGGGCAAAATCGCCAATCCCGAAGGGCGGCAAAAGGAGGCAAAAACACAAAATATGGATTCACCCAAAAAATAAATTTAGTGAAGAGCCAGATGTTAGCTAACACTCTATAAAATCGTAAATAAATCATTTTTGCTCCCTTTTGCCGTGCAGGATTTAGGTTACAGAAAAATCACTATACTAGAGTTCAAGCCATGACTCGGAAAATACTGTCTTACCCATGAGTACACGAGTTGTCTTGTAGTATTCGAGCTCTTTTGGCGAAAGATCATCAGGATTTGGTTCATTGCCGTCCATGATATCATGGACGAGTTTTACGAGTTCCGGCCTCTGGCCGTGTGCGAGCTCCACAAGCTCCTGATCATAAGTATCGACAATGGCAGACCAGATACCATACTTCATAAGCATGGCGAGATAGGCACGGTTTAGATATGGCCTCTTTTCATGGGAGACACCGTTTGAGACATTTGAAAGGCCAACTGTAGATTTTGCTCCTGGAGCGATTTCCGGAAGCATTGCCATAAACTCAAGCCCACTCATCACCTGATCTGAGCCAAGGGTTATTGGAGTAGCAATAGGGTCGATTAATATCTTTTCATTAGGAATACCTGCCTCGTTCATTGCCATAACCAGATCAACAGTCATGGCAGCACGCTCATTGGCGTCCCTTGGCATTCCATCAACGCCCCAGAGTAGGCCTACTACATAACAGCCAGCCTCTGCAGCCACTGGAATGAGCTTTTTCATTCTTTCGGGCTGCAGCGATATGGAATTCATGAGGTGTATCTCTGGGTTTTTGGCTGCCTTGATCCCTGCTATGAGGGCATCTGCATTAGTGGTATCCAGTGAAAGGGGGCAATCCGTAACGTTTTCTACCACCTTAACGATCCATGGCATGAGGTCTGTCCCGTCTTTTCTTGCAGGACCAATGTTCAAGTCCAAAAAGTCCGCTCCGTCCCTGACCTCTTCGTTGGCCATTACCTCGATTGGGACAGGGTTCCTTTCCTTCATAGCGGCCCCTGTCCGCTTACCCATTATATTGATGCTCTCTGCTATACACTGGACGTACATTACGCTCTTTCCTCCTCGTAAAGTTCCAACTTGCATATAATTAAGAGGCCTTCCAGTCCCTCAAGAATGCGGGTAAATGGCTTGCTTCCCTCGGACCAACTGTAATAGTCCAGCCTGGAAGTTCGTCTTCCAGTTCACCCTTCATGCCTGCGAGGTAGCCTGGAATAATGAGGTTTCTGTGTTTTACCTTGTCTTCAATCCCGCTCTTCTTGACAAAGGAGCCGATGAGATCCGCACTAAATTTTCCTGCTGCCCATGCAGTCAAGACTGAAAGCCCTTCAGTATCTTTAATGAGGAGCCATGATGGCACCTTGCTACCTTCAACCTCCCCTGAGACAATGAAGTAAGTGAGAGAAAAGTTACAGGTAATGAGGACAGGAGAATTTTCATCTGGACCATTTATTGGATAGATGTCTTCTTGAACCACCATGGGCCTCTGTGGGTCAGTGAAGATATTAAGCCTTTCAAGGAGGAGCGGAAATAGCGTATCTCCTCTGAGATCAGAAAGTACTGTTATGCCTGCGTACTTACATACGAGTACCGATGTAATCATTGCCTCTACCAGAGGATCATCTGCCATCTCGCAGGGCAAGGTAATAGATGGGAATCCAAGGGGCTTATACTTATGATTGATGGCTGCCCGCCTCATGACTACCTGGTCTTCCAATGCTCCCTTGAGTGTCCTTGCCCCAGTATCTAAAACGAGGTCCTTGAGGCCCTTTTCCTGAAGGGTTTCTGAGAGTTTTGCAGTCTCTCCAATAGTCTCACCCTTTACTGCAAGTGGACAGCCGGTCTCTTTTGCGATCTCAGCCATTTGCTCGAGATTGTCCTTGGTGGCTGCATACAGAAGTGGCTTGTGTTCCCCAAGGATCTCTGCTCCTTCTTTCAATGCCCCTGGATCTTCACTCATAAGGATAAGTGGGGCTGTCGACGCTTCTTCCCTCACTTTCTTAATGAGTCCAATAAAGGCGTCTTTGTTTCCGGCATCCTTGATGGCTATGAGATCTGCCTTAAGAGTCAGCCCAACACGTTCATACTTGAGGCTATTAAAACTGGATATTTTTGCGTTGACCTCTTCGTCACTCATGTCTGATGACACAAGGACTGCAAAACCTGTTGGATTTTCAAAACGTTTCTCATGCCTGAAAAGGCAGGTCTCACCACCAAATTTGAAGGTATTGTCTCCTGAACCAATGGTAATGGTCCTTATAGGAGGGGCGGATGCCTCACCCACCTTTTCCTTAACCTCATCTGAAACATAAGGACACTTTCCAATGTCCTCTTGGCCTGCTGCAACCTTCATGGCAAATGCAAGGCATGTTGGCACATCGCACTCGCCACAGTTCTTCTTTGGAAGCATCTTCAGGATCTCTATCCCAGTAAGAGCCATATTACTATCCTCTCTTCCCGTTAATATTCATAAAAATCCATTAACTTATACAGCGCTATCCATCTTAAGTGCTGGATGCCCCTTCTCCTGTAGGAACTTGAGGACCTCATCCTCAGTTGTTCCCACCTCTTCATCTGCAATCATGTCCAGAAGATCTGGCACACCTTCTTCCTCTGCCCTCTGCTGGAGCCTGTCTCTCAATTCCTCTTTTAGCATCTTTGGCATCCATACAACGCGCTTTAATCCACCTTCAGCCTTCATGAATTTCCTACTACAAATGTAGTGCTTTGAGACACCTAGGAATCCGGGTGTAACCTGTCCACCTCCAACCATACCTGCAAGAGTGGAGAACTTCATTCCACTGGGGGTCATGCCAAGGTAATCTCTGTTTACGATCATGATACCATTGCACATTGGAAGCATGGTAGCAATACACTCAAAGCATCCACAAGCTGTCATGGGATCCACCATGAGACTGTAGGCGCTTACCCTTTCCACCTTTCCACGGGATGCCTGTTTTACGAATTCATTCACTCCAGTCCACTGACCAAGGTTTTCATCAATACATTCACCCTTTTGAATAGGCTGGTTTGGACCGGTTGGATTTATCTCATAGGAGGCCTTTCCATCGAGCCAGTTGTATGCGCCACACATACCCACTCTCTCTGGAGTAATGACACAGACGTGTGTTGGCGCAAAGGACTGGCAGAGCGTACAAGAATAGAATACGTCCTCAGACTCGTCTGTCATAGAGCCAAGACGCTCGTCCCTTGCTGCATACACCTGTTTTGCAAGCTCTAGGATCTCCTTGACCTTCTCTTCCTCTGTAAAAATCTTTACCTGGACCTTGTCTAGTATTGCACCAAAATCTTGATGTAACTTTGCATGGAGGATCTTTCCTATGTGCTCGAACTTGAATCCCTTTTCTATGGCACTCTTTCCAACCCTCAGCCACATGATGTTCCTTTGCCCTATGTGCATTATTCCCTGGGCATAGTTAATCAGGTGATGGAACTGGCGTTCAAGGATTGGCTCAAAGTCGGATTGCATCTGACGTCCTGCCACCTCTACCAATATTGCAAATGGAAGCTTTGCGCCTGGCTCGACGTCTGTCATCTCAGGCCCTTCCACTGTCACCAGGCCGTCCTGTACCTCGTCCATCTCTCTAGAAATGAGGAGTTCTACACCGATGGTCCTTCCTCCACCACATTCCAGATATAGATCGTCCTTTCTAACTCTCTCACCCTCGAAGGCAGGACCATAGGCAACAGGTACATCCACTTTGCTCACTGTTACCTTGAGTCCCCTCACCTCAATGGCCTTCTGAACGATCTCCTCATGTGGGACCTTGCTCACAACGTGCTCATATGTACAGATACCAGTTGGGAGTATCTCAGGAATGTCCCAATCAGATATGGTGGGGAAGCCCCAGTTTATGGCACCTGCAGCATTTGCATACCACTCATCGGATACAGGGCCAAAGGCCATTACAAATGCAAATGTCCTGTCTTTGTTATAGATAAGATTACCCTTATAGTCGCCTGGTTTTATGCCTCCAAAGGCAAGGGCGACCCTACATGCAAAGCCAAGGGCAAAAACGGCTGAAGTATAGGTTGGTCCAAAGGGGACAAGACGTGTAGACCATCCCATCTGGACGTTTTGCTTTTTCAACTGGTCAGGCATGCTGACCCCATCTGTCTGATCATGCATAAATATGTAGAGATTCTTTTCCTGGAGTTCGAGGGCAATCTTTGCAGCCATCTCTGGATCTGGAGGGGTACCCAAAATCGCCGCAAATCCTGGTGCAGTTCCATCCACGAACTCTACGCCGCGCTTTCTGAAGATGATATCGTCTGCTGCGCCGAGCCAGATCTGGTCATCAGATGGAGGATCCTCTGTCTTGGTATAAAAATTGGGCTCATCAATATAGCGGATTGCTTCATACATCTCCTCTGCAAAGAGGGTAGCCATTCCAGCATCAAGGGCTGGGGCAAGGTATGGAAGCCACATTGAGTCACTTACCGGTGGAGGAAGGAGCTTTCTACACTCCTGAAAGATCTCCTTCATATCCCCGAGCTTTTGGACCTTGGCCCCAAGCATACTATATATAATTGGGAGGAAATAAGCAGTATTAGGAAACGAGACTTCTTGCTCAGGCCCATACTTTTTCAGGGCCTCCTCGTACTTTTCCTCGGCCATGTCCACAATCTTATGTGCTCCCCTTATTGCTGCTGAACAGATTATCTTAGACATAGGTCTATCTCACCTCTCTTTTATTTTAATTACATAAGTCCCTTTATCATTGCCTCTGTAAGGGCAACAGCTCTTGGATGGCGCATAATCATGAGCTCACCCCCTGCCAAAAGGAGGGAGGAAGCAGTTATCGCCTCTAGCAATATTGAGCGGACCTCTTGATCTCCTAGGAACTCATCAGATGGTAACTTCACTTCTTTTGCCTTCCACACCTCACGCCCAACATTACAAATAAAGGGCGCTTGGAGCTTTTCATCCTGCTGCATTAACGCTGCGAGCCTGATCCTCTCCATAACAGAGTAGGTATATTCGAGCCCGTAACCCACTGCACCTATGGAGGGGTCCATGAGGATGTGATCAAGGCCAATACCAAGGTTCTCTAGGAGGATATTCAACTGCTTTGCCAGGTTCACGTCTATGGGAGTAGATGCCACTACTGGCAGACCAAAGGCCATGGCCGTGGCGCCGAGGTTACGGTAGTTTGCGTCAGTAAGAGGGCCTATACACACCTTTTTGTCGCCTACTAGGGCGGTTACTTCGCGAAGTGTCTCTGTGTCCTTCTCTGCATTTCCACAACCCCAGAGGATCACGGGACAGTCCACTGCATCGATAACCTCTTTTGCCACCTTGGCTGCTTCACTGCTTGGTCTGTCCATTCCATTAGGATCTGTACTCACCAAGCTTAGACAGATGGCCTGAGCGTTATATTCAGAGACACACTTTTGTGCCCACTTTACTGGATCATCAAGGCAGTCTCCGTAGTATTTCTTGAGTGGCTCTGGCATCTCCTCTGGTGGGGAGTCCAACACATCAAATGCAATCCTAGGCGCATATGGCATGTCGCCCTCAAAGAGGTGAAATGGCAGAGCGCTTGCTCCTCCCACTGTAAGCGCCTTGTCGCCGTCTCCAAGAACCACCTCTTTAATAGCGCCAGTGGACTTTTCGAGGAAAAGATCCTCTGGAATATCTCCAATCCTATCTTTGAGGCTTGTGGTCTCTGCTTTAAAGGTAAACTCTCCAGAGACATCTAGTGCAGTTGCCTTGGGAGGCTCTGCCTTTTTCTCTGGCTGAGTCTCCTTTTTCTCCTCAACCTTTGGTTCCTCTGCGGTCGGCTTGACTTCTTCTACAACCTCCACGTCTGCAGGCTTCTCTTCTTCTTTGGCCTGCTCTTCTACCTTTTCTTCAGGAGCACATGCTTCATCCCTTGGTGCCTCATAGCTTGGAAACTCACCCTTTTGGGCTGCTTCTAGGCCTTTTTTCGCCTTCTCATTGTCTGGATCCAGCTTCAAGGCCTCTTCGAAATATTTAATTGCCTCATCCTGGGCCTTTTCATAGAGGGCGCAGTTACCCGTGGCCACAAGGCGAATCACATACTTTCTCTGCCATTCTTCCTGGGTAAGTCCTTCAGGACATGGTGGAAGTCCCTCTGTTGAGGCCGGGGCAACTGATTCGGCCTTTTTCAAGGCCTCTTCTGCCTCTTTAAGGCCGGCCTTGGCCTTTTCATCGTCAGGATCGATTGATAAGGCCTTTTTAAAGGCTTCTACAGCCTCATTGGCCTTACCCTGGTGTAAGAGGACATTGGCCTTGGCTACGAGGTTAACCACCTCTTTGTCGCGTTTGGGTTCTTCCTCTACCCTTTCCTCTACTGCCTTTTCCTCTACTTTTTCCTCAATTACCTCTGGAGCACTGACCTCGGGCTGTGGTGTTGCGGCAGGAGGTACTTTTGCCTGCACTACCTCAGTCACACCCTCACCCTTTAATACAAACTCTGCCTCAATAAATCTCTTCAGTGCTTCATAGGCCTCATCTTCCAGGCCAAGTACCTTCTTAAGTGCCTCGAGCCCAAGCTCCATAGAACGAAGGGCGTAATCAAGTTGCTTCTTAGACACAATATCTTCCTCCAATCCAATAGTTTGGTCACCCTCTTCGATTTGGATGGTCCTTGCACCCATTTCATGGGCCTTTTCGAGTCTTGCCTTCTCTTCTTTAAGTGCTGAGAGAAGTTCTTGAATCTTTTTCTCCTTTTCCTGAAGGATCCTTTCCTTCTCATCTATCTGGGAGCGAAGCTCCAAGATCTCTTTGGCTCCCCTTTCCTTCTCCTTTGCAACAAGTTCTCTTGAGGCCTCTGCTTCTTTCTTATATTGGTCGACCTTTTCCAAAAGGCGTGCCTCTGCCTCTTCTCTCGCCTTACGAACTGCCTCGTCAATTGCATCCATGCCCATTAGCACTGGCTCTAGTCTGGCCTCTGGCCTGGGCAATAGTCCTGACCGTTTTACGATCTCAGGCACTGCCTCTTCCCATTCAATTGCCATTACGTGCACACCTGCCACACCAGGTATCTCTTTTACCTGGTTGATGATGTCCACTGCTATCTCAATTCCCTCTTCACGAACGTCTTTGGCATCTTTGAGGCGTTTTATCACGTCATCTGTGACCTCAAGGCCTGGGACGAAATTCTTCATATACCTTGCCATTCCAAGTGACTTGGGTGGGGTCACACCAGCTAATATATAGACGCGTTCAGTGAGTCCCAGGTCCTCGACCCGCTTCATAAACTCCTTAAATTTATCCACATTATAGATTATCTGGGTCTGGACAAAGTTTGCCCCAGCATCGACCTTCTTCTTCAGCCTGATTGGCCTATACTCAAAGGGATCTGCAAAGGGATTTGCAGCAGCTCCGAGAAAGAGCCTTGGTTCTCCACCCTTTATCTCCTCACCGCACTGGAAGCGCTTTTCATCACGCATTGCCTTTACCATTTGAAGGAGCTGGATGGAGTCCATGTCAAAGACCCCTTTGGACTGGGGATGATTACCAAACTTTTGATGGTCTCCTGTAAGACACAGAAGGTTTCTAATCCCAAGGGCGTGTGCGCCAAGGATGTCGGCCTGCATTCCAATCCTGTTTCTGTCTCGACAGGTCATCTGCATCACAGGCTCAACTCCCTCGGATAAGGCAATGAGCCCAGCAGTCAAGCTCGACATCCTCACTATTGCAGTCTGACAATCGGTTATGTTTACAGCGTCAACAAAGCCCTTTAGGATCTTTGCCTTTTTTCTAACTACTTCTCTGTTCCCACTCTTTGGGGGACCAAGCTCTCCTGTGACTGCAAACTGCCCGCTTTTTAAGACTGTCTCTAAATTGCTTCCAGCTATCACGGCAATAAATCCTCCCTAATTCTGTGGCGTGGGCCCCCATGACCCGCTGTTGTCCAATCCCTTATGGGCATGATTTCTTCGAGCGATGAATCTTCGCCAAATCCCTTGAGTTTTTCATAGATCATATGCCACACACAGTTCACATTAGGATCTATCTCACACAATCCTCCCTGAGAACCACCGCATGGGCCATTAGACAGGCTCTTTGCACACCTTGCTACAGGGCACAGGCCGCCAGTTAGATGAAGCACACATGACCCACACCCTGCACACATTTCCTTCCATTCTCCACTAGAAAGGTTGGCCCCATAAAAACTGGTGTCTAGTGCTGGTTTAACTTTTACTCCCGGGCACCTGTCTGCTATAAAATTGACACCGACTCCACAGGCCATTGACAGCACGCAGTCATAGCCTTTACCGGTCTCCTTAAGGGGCTCCAGGTACTCTGGATCACACTGCCGCACGAATGTCTCCTCCACCACCTCAATCTCTTCACCTCTGCGCTTCTTCCCAAGCCTTATGGCAGAGGCAAGGGTCTTGACCTCCTTATCGCCACCTGCCGAACACACTGCAACGCACCCCCTGCAGCCAAGGACCAACACCTTCTTTGCCCCTTCGAGCATATCTAGGATCTCTTGTAGGGGTTTTTGTGAAGCAATAATCATATCTATGCGCTCCTTTTTGTCGTCCTTTTCTCCATCTCTTTTATGGCCTCTACGACATCTGCCGTGGAACCTCGATCTGCAAAAAACATCTCAACAAGCTGTGGGTCCATCCCCAGCTCTTCAATAAGACTCTTTGCGTACTTCACCCTTTTCGAGGCCCTGAGGCTCCCTGTCTTGTTGTGACAAGTCTCCATCTTACACCCTGCCACGAAAACGGCCTCGGCCCCATCGCTGAAGGCGTCTAAGAGCTCTGAAACTTGAAGGCGTCCTGTACAGGGAAGGCGCCTTATTATCACCCCTTCCCCAATTACGCCCTCTTTTTCAAGGACATCAACTGGGACCTGGGCAGTATAGTTACAGCAAAAACCTACTATCCTTGCCATACTTACCTCTCTTGCGTTTGAGCGGCCTCTAACGATGGCCTGAGTTCTATAGCCTCTGCAGGACAGTCCTTAACGCATATTCCACACGCCCTGCAAAAATCCGGATCAATAAATGCATATCCCTCCTGGATTATCCGCGGGGCCCCAAAAGGACACACCCTAACGCAGGTAAGACATGCAACACACTTACCAGGATCGACGTAAGCGAGGAGCCCCAGATCCTTTCTCTTCTCCTCATTTACTATACCGGCCTTTACAGCCTCTTCTCTGAGGGCCTTTATGACATCTGCACAGCGGACATTTTGTGGGCATACCGGTATGCAACTCTGGCACTGGGAACAGGCCCAGATAATGTCGGATTCCATTAGTTCCTTGGTAAGACCAAGGCCAACCATGTGGACGATCTTTCTTGGGTCAAAGGCATCCACCACCTTTTCCACAGGGCATGCACTGGAACATGATCCACACGTATAGCACCCGAGGACAGTATCCGTGCCCTCATGTGACTGGAGATTACGTGTTGCATTATTATCAAATCTAGTCGCCTGTATCGTCATTTCGGTTACCTCACTTATGAATGACTAAGCTGCTTTTCAAAGGCAGGGACCACCTTCTTTAAAACTCCCTCCTGAATTGCAGCCTCATCATATTGACCCGCCTTATTGAGACTCTTTGCGAGGGTACCAAAGGCTGTCCGAATCTTTGTATTTTTTGCGGCCTTTACAGCAGCTTCAAGTTTCTTCATTACCTCGTCACGCCCAGGCTCTCCCTCACCTTCTCCTAGGGGGCCTAGTTCCTTTATCTTCATACAGTAATCAGTTATAAGCTGAACAAATCTGGGGCCTTCTGCCGCTGAGGCCCACTCAAGATCGAACCTTTTGGGATTGACTCCACACATCTTGAGTACCTGCCTCACAGATTCTGCCATGACCATCGCTTCGTAATTACCAGACTGGTAATGACACTCTCCCAAGTGTCACCCACCAGTGAATACTCCATCTGCGCCCACCTTGAACGCCTCAAGGATGAAGCGCATATCAATCCTTCCAGTACACATGACTCTAATAACCCGCACGTTTGGCGGATATTGATAACGTGAGACCCCTGCTGAATCTGCTGCTGCATAACAGCACCAGTGGCAGAAAAAACCTAATATCCTGGGGTTGAATTGTTCCTGTGTCATTCGGCCTCCTTATCTATTGCTTCCCTGTAATGGCTCATGTGGCACCCCATTATTTCACATCATCCTTTTGGCCAAAGGCATGGATCTGGGCGAAAATTGCCTCGTCTGTAAATCCGCCCATGCTGATGGCAACTGTTGGGCAGTGAGAGGCGCATATGCCGCAGCCCTTACATGAGGCTGTAATGGTCCGGGCCTTTCTCTTCTTGTCCACTTTAACCAACTCAATAGCGCTAAACGGACAAAGTGATGCACATATACCGCACCCAATACACTTTTTCTGATCAACCCTAGAGACGATGGGCGCCACAGCGACTTTTCCTTTTGCTAGTGGTATCGCGGCCTTAGCCGCTGCTGCCCTGGCCTGGGCCATGGCATCTTCAAGGCCCTTGGGTCCGTGGGCTAGGCCACAGAGATACACTCCATCGACTGCCACCTCTACAGGACGAAGTTTTGCATGGGCCTCAAGGAAAAATCCATCCTTTGTGAGCGGGGCCTTCAAAACTTGCGCCAGTTCTTCGTTGTCCCCTGGGGCAATCCCTGTAGAAAGGACAACGTAACTCGATTGTATCTCTAGCTCTTCACCTACTATATTGTCATAGACCTTTACAGCGATCCCCCTACCCTTCTTCATGATTTGAGGCCGATTATCAGGCTGGTACCTAATAAATTTGATACCCTTCAACCTGGCCTCTCGATAGAGATCTTCATAAAATCCATAGGTCCTCATGTCTCTATAGAGGATAAATATGTCGAGCTCTGGTTTTATATCTTTGAGCTTGAGGGCGTTTTTAACGGCCTGAGTACAGCAGATGCGGCTACAATAGGCCATATCTTCGCCACGGCTTCCAACACACTGGATCATCACTACCCTTGATGCGCTCTTAAGGAAGCTATAGCCACGTGACAGTTTCTCTTCGAGTTCCAACTGTGTTAAAACACGATCTGACTCACCATAGAGATAGCCTTTTGGCTTATACTCTTTTCCACCAGTGGCCACCACTACGACACCGTGGTTGATAAGCTCGCTTTTACCTGCCCTCTCCACAGTAGTGGTAAAGTTTCCAATATATCCAGAGACATTCTTTATCTCGGTCTCGAGCATTATGTCGATGTCTGGATGGGACTCTACTCTGGCTACAAGATCATCGAGAACCGTCTTTGCGTCTTCCCCATCCGCGGTCCACCTAACGCGCCTGAGATTTCCGCCGAGAGTCTTTGACCTCTCTACGAGCACTACCTTAAAGCCCTGATCAGCAATACTGAGCGCAGCAGCCATACCAGAGGCACCACCACCAATGACCAGTGCAGACGGCGTTACATCTACTGTTGGCTGCTCAAGTGGCTCCAAGAGCCTTGCCTTAGCCACTGCCATCCTCACTAGATCCTTGGCCTTTTCAGTAGCAGCCTCTGGTTCCTGGGCATGGACCCATGCACATTGGTCTCTGATGTTTGCCATCTCAATAAGTGCAGGGTTGAGACCAATGGACCTAAGTGTTTCTTGGAACAGTGGCTCATGTGTCCTTGGAGAACACGCGGCAATTACCACTCTGTTGAGCCTATTTTCCTTGATCCTCTCTGCTATGGTCTTTAATGCATCCTGAGAGCACGAATATAGTGTATCTTCATAGAGGACTACTCCTGGTAGGCTACCTGCATAGTCGCGTACAGCCTTTACGTCCACTACACCTGCGATGTTGACACCGCAGTGACATACGAAGACTCCGATCCTTGGCTCTTCCTCACATAGAGCCTTGTCTTCATCTGGATATGTGACAGTAACTGCCTTTGTTCCCCTTGCCTCCTTCAAGAGCTCTGAGACGTGGGCAGCAACACCAGAGGCCTGGGTTACGCTCTCAGGGATATCCTTTGGCCCTTGGAAGGCTCCTGCCACAAACACTCCAGGCACTGATGTGGACAACGGTGAGCCTGATGTTGTCTTACAAAATTCATATTTATTAAGCTCAATTCCTGTGGTCTCTTGAATGATCTTTGCATCCTCTGGTGCCTTCAATCCAACAGATAGGACCACCATATCAAAGAGGGCACTGGATGATGTACCGTCCTCCATGACGTATGTAAGGGCAAGTTTTCCATCGACCTCTTCCACCTTTGGGACCCTTGCCCTAATGATGTTCAGTCCGTACTTCTTTATGGCCTCTTCTCTAAAGGCATCAAAGCCCTTGCCCATTGTACGGACGTCCATGAAAAATAGGGATATGTCAAGGTCTGGCTCGTGTTCCTTTGCGACACTCGCCTCCTTTATCGCGTACATACAACAGACTGATGAACAAAAACCGTTTCCACAGCTTTCGTCACGAGATCCCACACACTGGAGGAAAGCGATCTTTTTGGGCGTGGTCTGATCCGATGGCCTTACTATGTGCCCTTCGGTGGGACCAGATGCGCACGTGAGACGCTCAAATTCGAGGCTTGTCACCACATCAGGGTACTTACCATATCCAAAGCGCTCTAACACCTCATCATCTATACGGCCGAATCCAGGTGCAAGGACAACACTACCCACTTGAAGCTCAAGATTTTCTGGCTTTTGGCTAAAATCTATTGCCCCTGCTGTACAGGTCTGAGCGCAAAGATTGCAAGTTTCGTGGTTTACTCTCAAACACTCTTTGGCATCAATATAATAACTTGATGGAATTGCCTGGGCATAATCGATGTGGGGTGCACGGGTTACCTCAAGGCGCTCATTATACCAATCGACTACTGGTTTTGGGCAGTACATAGTGCAGATCCCACACGCTGTACACTTGTCTTCATCTATATATCTTGGCCTTTTGAGGACTTTTGCCACAAAGTTTCCTGGCTCTCCCTCAAGGGCCTTCAACTCGGCATTTGTAATTATTTCTATGTTTGGAGACCGACCGGCCTCAACTAACTTTGGTGCAAGTATTCATATGGCACAGTCATTGGTAGGGAAAGTCTTGTCCAGTTGTGCCATAACCCCACCAATGGATGCCTTTTTCTCCACCAAGTACACATAGTATCCAAGGCCTGCCATATCCAATGCGGCCTGCACTCCGGCTACCCCGCCGCCGAGGACGAGAACAGCCCCCTGTTTTGTGGTGTCTTTCATGGTCTAAAACAACCCCCTAAGTTTAAGAATCCAAATTTCATTTTCATAACCCAAAAGAGTTCAGCTCTCGACACTCAACCTTCTTTTTTATGCATGCCCTCCGCATCCAGCATCTGGAATTGCCGGTGACCCGAGTTCCCTTCTCATGGCCATGTCAAAGAGGACGCGCTCTTTCTTCTTGTCTATGCCAAGATCCTTTCTAGCCTGATTAATAGTATCTACCATAATATTTACAAATTCACTCGGTTTCTTTGCCAGGTGCCATGACCCACCATAAACGTCCTTCATCTTATTGAAGCAGTAGTCACTTACAACTTTTGAACCTGTTATTGGGAATGTTGGGCCAAACACCACGTCAACGCCACTAGAAACAAAGTACTGACCAATTGCAACTGCCTTTTCACTCATCCACTGTGGAGCAGCGCCAACTGCTGGAAGCTGATAGATGTCTTCGCCGAGTCCACCAGTACGGACCATCTCAGTGGCAGCTATGAGTATCCTGCTATTGTCTACGCAGCTTCCCATGTGGAGCACTGGTGGACATCCAACGGCCTCAAGCACTTCCCTGAGACCAGGCCCTGCTTGATCCAGTGCCTCTGGGGAAAGTAGTCCAGTACGTCCTATACTGGTTGCTGCACACCCTGTAACCAGAACGAGCACGTCGTTTGCGATAAGTTCCTTTGCTATCTCGACGTGCATTTCCTCTGTCACCCTGTAGTTGTCACAACCGACGATTGCAGCAACACCGCGGATTCGTCCATTAATAATGTTATCATTAAGGGGCTTATAGGATGCCCTAAACCGACCGCCGAGCATGTAATTTATGGTCTCATGACTGAAACCAGCAACAACATCCATTGAACGGACTGGCACAAAGTGTTTGCCTCTCTCAGGGAACTTTTTAATTGCCCGCTTCAAAATCTCTTTTGCTATGTCTAGAGCCCTGTGTTCATCAAAGGATATATGAGTGGCCCCGGGTATCTTTGCCTTGTCTGAGGTTGTGATCAACTCTGTATGGAACTGCTCGGCAACCCTGCTCACGTTCTGCATTATACACTGAACATCCACTACCATTGCCTCTACAGCGCCTGTTGCAAGGACCACTTCCTGCTGTATGAAACTCCCGGCAATGGGGAATCCCTTTCTCATAAGGATCTCGTTTCCAGTACAGCAGACACCTGCGAGGTTTATACCCTTTGCTCCGACCTTCTTACACTCTTCGAGGATCTCTGGATCGCGTGCAGCCATACCAAGGGCCTCTGCGAGGATTGGCTCATGGCCATGGACCGTCACGTTTACTTCATCTTCCTTGAGCACTCCTATATCTACTCTTGAGCGAATAGGAACCGGGGTGCCAAACATCACGTCTGAGAGCTCTGTTGCAATCATCGAGGCCCCCCATCCATCAGCAAGAGCCGTACGAGCTGCCTGAAAGAGGAGATTCTCGTAATGCTGGTCCACGCCCATATGGGTCCTGTGCATTATTTCAGTTATCTCCCTGTCAACGCCCCTTGGGCCTATACCGAGCTTTTTCCACAGTTCCTGTCTAGGCTTTGGGGCCCTCTTGACAAATGAAAGCCCTCCTTCTTGCTGCCCAAATTCTGCCATGAGCTTTTCACCAACTTCAATTGCAAGATCTTCCTTTGACTTTTCAGCCACATCAATCCCAATACTCATGGCAACCTGGCGCAACTTTATACCGTCTTTAATTTCATACGGGGCCTCACCCTTGGCCGTAGCCAAAAATGCCATAACTACCCCACGTGCATGGTCCATGTGTGAGGCCGCTCCTCCTGCCACAATCCTTGCAAAATTCCTAGCAGCCACAGTAGATGCATCGGCACCACAGACACCTATCATCTGCTCAACACCATCAATAATCTGGCACGGCCCCATATTGCAGTTTCTACAACAGGTCCCGCCTTGCCCAAAGAGACAGGGCTCAACACTCCTACCAGCAACCCTGTGAGCGGCTGTCACGATATTTTCAACTGGCGCGTTTTTCAGCACCTCTCTATTAGTTTCAGTCTGAATCAATACTTCACTTTCATTACCCTTTTTAAAGCGCCTTGAGGTATCCATAACCTTCTCCTTTTATGGGTTTTTAGAGGAGCCCAGCAAACTGCTTGGCTGCCTGTACAGTATTTTTCATGAGCATTGTAATCGTCATTGGGCCCACACCGCCCGGCACTGGCGTTATAGCAGAGGCTTTTTCCTTGACAGTCTCGAAATCCACATCTCCACAGAGTATGGCCTTGCCCTCTGGGGTCTTCCCAATCCTGTTCACCCCTACGTCTATTACAACCACACCTTCTTTTACCATGTCTGCCGTAACCACCTTGGGCCTTCCAGCTGCAACAATTAGTATGTCTGCACGTTTTGTGTGATAGGCAAGGTCCTTGGTACCAGTGTGACATATGGTCACAGTAGAATTTCCACCTTCTCTCTTCTGGAGCATGAGGTTGGCAATGGGCTTTCCAACAATATTGCTCCTTCCAACGACCACCGTCTCTGCCCCACTGGTCTCAACACCGCTCCTTACAAGCATCTCAAGGATTCCATGGGGAGTACATGGCAGAAAACACCTTTCACCTATGACCATCCGACCCACATTTACAGGATGGAATCCATCTACGTCCTTATCTGGATCAATTGCGTTCAAAACCTTGGATTCATCAATATGCTTGGGGAGTGGGAGCTGTACGAGTATGCCGTGAATTGCCTCGTCATTATTATATTTTTCAATGAGCTTTAATAAATCTTCCTCTGAGATGTCCTCTGGCTGATTGTCCTGTACTGAATAAAAACCAAGCTCATGGGCTGTCCTTTGCTTAGCAGTAACATACGAGACTGATGCGGGATTTTCACCAACAAGTATTGTCACAAGCCCAGGGGTTACGCCGTGCTTTTCTTTTAATTCCTGAACCTCTTTCTTTAACTCCTCTCTAATCTCCTGGGCGATCTCCTTACCACTTATAATCTTTGCACTCATTTGCTTCCTCCCATTTTTTTCTAACAGTTATCAGTGGCCAGCCGTCATAATGCCCAACTGATATAAAAACCTTCATTTTTTACACCTTAATACAATTCGGTACATTTTTATGCTAGAACTGTGCCACTTCTAGTCTACACACCTCATCCTCGCCAAAACATATAACCCCTTAAAATAAAAACATTTTTTCAAAAAATTATCGTGCTATCAATAAAAAATAAATGCTACCAGAAAAATTGGGGCATAATACCTCGCTGGGGGTAATAATGCCCCACCTGGGGTGAGCCAAGATTATGAAATAACAGGTAGAAGGAAGAAGGTAGAAGCAAGCACTGCCTGTACAAAAGCCCGATGCGCTCCCTTCTAGCTTCAACTCAAAACTTCCAAAGCTCTTTTCCTTCAACTCAACACTCAACACTTAAAACTCAACACTTCTGAAAGGCTCAAAACTCAAAACTCACAACTCAAAACTCAACACTTCCAAAGTTTTCTTCCTTCAACTCAACACTCACAACTCAAAACTCAACACTTTTAAAAGGCTTCTCCCTTCTACCTAGTAGCGCACAGCTTTTTTTCATCTACGAGAATGATGAATTCGATCGTCATGAAAATTTGGGATAACCTCGGGCTATGCATTTCATAATTTTTTTGAAGATGGCAAACAAAAAAAGGCAAAGGCCTAAGATGCTTCAGGCCCCTGATAGCACCTGACATTTAGCCACACATGACACGTGGGATTTTTTTAAGTTTTGAGTGTTGAGTTTTGATGAAAAGCCAACAATAAATGGAAAGCAGGCACAAAGGCCTGCTTTCCAGTCAAAATCAATGAAAATCCAATTAAAATAGACCCTTGACCTTTCCTGTCTCAACATCCACATCGATTCTTCTATAAGCTGGATCTGAACCAGTACCTGGCATAAGGCTTATTGCTCCTGCTACTGGCACCACAAACCCTGCACCCTTGTAGGTGAGGATGTCTCTAACAAGGAGCTTCCAGCCCTTTGGCACTCCCTTCTTGTTTGGATCATCTGAAAGGCTGAGATGTGTCTTGACCATGCAGGTACCGAGCTTAGAGAGTTCAGGATCCTGCTCCATGGCCTTGGCCTTTGCCTCAGCCTCTGGGGTATATACAACTCCATCACCACCATAAACTTCGCGAGTAATCTTTTCGATCCTCTCCCTGAGTGGCATATCGAGATCATAGAGGAACTTGAATTCGTTTTCCTCTTCACATGCCTCGATTACTGCATCTGCAAACTCGAGTGCACCTTCACCACCCTTTAGCCAGTGTTCAGATACTGCAACCCTTGCTCCAGCCTGCTCGCAAAGGCGTCTTACAGCAGCGATCTCATCTTTAGTGTCGGTATAGAAGGCATTAATGCAGACAACAGGGTTTATTCCGGCCTTCTTTACGGTCTCAATGTGATGGATGAGGTTTGCACATCCCTTTTCCACCCACTCGACATTTTCTTTGTTGTACTCTTCTGGCATTGGGCGACCTGGCCTTGGGATTGGGGCGCCACCGTGACACTTGAGGGCCCTGATGGTGGCAACTACTACGGCACAATGTGGTTTGAGGCCACTAAAGCGGCACTTCAAGTTCCAGAATTTCTCAAATCCAATATCTGCACCAAATCCACTCTCTGTGACTAGGTAATCGCCCAGCTTCAGACCAACTAGGTCTGCAATTACTGAAGACTGACCAATAGCTATGTTTGCAAATGGGCCTGCGTGAATGAGGCATGGCTGGCCTTCTATGGTCTGCATAAGGTTGGGGTTCATTGCCTCCACCATCCAGGCAGTCATTGCACCAGCTACCTCGAGGTCTTCTGTCGTTATGGGGTTATCCTGTTTATCATATGCAAGGACGATCTTTCCGATCCTTTCACGTAGGTCCTTGAGATCCTTGGCAACAGCGAGAATGGCCATGATCTCAGAACTCACCGCAATATTGAAGCCGCTTTGCATTGTAAAGCCGTCCATCTTTCCACCGAGTCCAATAATGATATTCCTCAAGGACTGGGCGCAATAATCGATAATCCATTTAAATTCTACCTTTTTGGGATGGACGTTTAGACGCTTTAGACCCCTTTGGGCTAGCTGTTCATCAGTATAATTGGCCTCGTGCTGCATCCTTGCTGTCAGAGCCACCATAGCCAGGTTATGGGAGTTCATAATGGCATTTATGTCTCCTGTGAGCCCTAAGGAAAACTTTGAAAGAGGAATAACCTGAGCAAGTCCTCCGCCAGCAGCGCTTCCCTTGATGTTAAAGGTTGGCCCTCCAGACGGCTGCCTCAGTGCTCCAACAACATTTTTTCCCCTTTTTCCAAGCCCCTCCATTAACCCTACTGCGCAGGTACTCTTTCCTTCTCCAAGTGGTGTTGGAGTAATAGCCGTGACATCAATGTACTTTCCGTCTGGACGATCTTTAAGCCGTTCCAAGACCTTCTTGTAATCAATCTTTGCCACGTAGTGACCGTATGGAAGCAGCTCTTCCTTATCAAGACCGAGCTCTTCCCCAAGCTGATAGACGGTCTTCATGTGTTCCTCGGCGGCCTCTGCAATCTGCCAATCTTTCATCTTGGTGGGGTCAAGATTCATTAAAAATACCTCCTTTCTTTTTTTCTTTATTTAAAAAATCCCATTTGCCAAATTTAAAAAAATGGCTATTTTTTGTAGTAGGATTCTTAGACTGATAAAAAAGAAAGGATTTGTCAATCCTAATGATTATTGAAATCGATCCCCAAAGAATTAATCCTAGGCAGATAAGACAGATAGCAGATACGTTACGAGATGGTGGGATAGTAGTCTATCCTACAGACACATGCTATGGGATTGGCGCAGACATTTTCAACAAAAAGGCCATTGAAAAGGTCTATTTGATAAAGGGCTTACCTAAAAATACCCCTTTTAGTTTTGTGTGCCCTGATCTAAGTGACATTAGCCGCTACGCACATGTAACTGACTTTGCATATAGAATACTAAAACGCTACCTACCCGGCCCCTATACCTTTGTACTTCGTGGCTCAAGAGAAGTGCCCAAAATGATGCTGACAAAGAGAAAGACCGTAGGCATAAGAATTCCCGACCATCCTGTATGCCTCTCCATAGTCAAAGAACTTGGCAATCCAATCATAAGCACATCTGTTTCTATAAAGGGTGGCCCAATCCTATCCGATCCCAGGGAAATGGCAGAGGTCATTGGAAACCAAGTAGACATTATTGTGGACAGTGGGATTATTTTGCCTGAACCATCTAGCGTAATCAGCCTCATAGATGATGAGCCCCAGGTACTTAGAGCTGGCAAAGGGGATTGTTCAATCTTTGTCTAGGCCGATAGACTCAAACTATGCACTTCAAATGCAACTGTCAGCACTCACCATCAAATTTCAGGCATGAGTACATCTGCTACCCTCTGCCCTGCATCTTAGGCAAGGCTTTCGAGCAACATAATCCGGTTTAAAAGGCCAAAGCGGGCTTTTTTCCAACGAGAGACAGTTTGGCTAAAAGCGGGGGTCGTTTTTAATCCTGTTGCCACTGTCTAGTATAAGACAGAGGCTTTTGAAATACAGCCGAATAACTACGGCTTCAATTGTCCCTTTAGGTCCTTACCGGCCTTAAATATCACCCTCTTTCTCGAGGGGATTTCATGAATTTCGCCTGTTTTGGGGTTCTTAAAGATTTTTCCTCTTTGAGTTCGAATAGAAAAGCTACCAAAACCACGGACTTCTATACGGTCCCCCTTATCCAGGGCATCGACCATACGACCAATAATCAAGTCCACCACATCATTGAGGTCTTTTTTGAGATGATGTGGTAGGAGTTCATGCATTCTTTTTACTATATCGTTCTTAAGAGGCATATTGGAAAACAACCCTTTCAAGAATATTTCTCAAAGAGGAAGTTGCCCCTTCTTCCAAGATCTCTTTTAAGACTTTTAGGCGTCCTTTTTCCGGATATATGAGACGTGGTTCTCCCTTGAGTCCAGCAATCCCCTTTGCCTCTCTTATAGCCACATCAAAATTGCCTAAGACATCCACCAGCCCTAGAGCCTTGGCCTTTTTCCCTGAAAAGATCTGTCCTTGCGCCAAATCAACCATTTTCTCCATAGGAATCGAACGTCGCCTACCTACATCTTCCATAAATTGATTGTGAATATCTTTCAAAACACTCTCTGCCAACAACTTCTCTTCCTCTGTCATTTCCTTAGTCATGGACCCCATGTCTTTATAAACACCACTTTTAAGGACTTGTGTCTTAATACCTAGTCTTTCCAACAAAGGGCCAATATTTGGCAGCTTCATGATGACACCAATACTGCCGGTAATTGTTCCGGGGTTGGCTACTATCTTTCTTGCGCCGATGGCCACATAATAACCACCTGAGGCTGCCACTGTCTCTAAAGACGCAACTACTGGCTTCTTTTTGTCTAACTCACAAAGCGCCTCAAAAATCTCCTGAGACGCTCCCACAGCCCCACCTGGACTATTTATGCGGACGATTACCGCCTTTATGTAGTCCCGTCTCTTATATTCTCTAATAACTTTTAAAATGGGCTCAGAGTCCGCAATAACTCCCGCAACTTCGACGATACCTATCCCTGGGGCCGATGAATCTTGGGATACCTCTATTCCCCCAGAGGTAAGTCGCATCACTAGTACAAAAAATAGCCCTGCCATTATCAGGGCCAGCGCCCCAATAGTGGCAAGGGCAACTAGTATGGGGTGCGGACGGCCTCTATGTAGGGGGCCACCCTTTTGATAGCCGTCCTTGGAATCCACCCTTTACTCCGTTTTTAATCCCTTTTGAAGGAGTTCTTCCTGAAGAAGACTTCCAAGGGTAGTAGCAGCTCCCTTGGACTTTGTGGCATACTCTTCGTATAGGACTTTCTCTTCGTCCTCTTTTAGCCTCTTTATTGAAAGGCCAATTCTTCTTTCGACAGGTGCTATATTGATAACCTTGGCCTTTATTTCATCTCCTACCTCATACAACCCTACAGGAGACTTGACCTTTTTGTCACCGATCTCTGAAACATGAATAAGCCCTTCAATACCCTCTTCGAGCTCAACAAATATACCAAAATCAGTGACGTTGGTTATGGTACCGGTCACCTCGCTTCCTACAGGGAATTTTTCAGGTACAGATTCCCATGGATCAGGAGTCAATTGTTTGACACCAAGGCTAAAACGCTCTTTTTCTCTATCAATATTCAAGACAACTGCCTGAATGGTCTGTCCTTTTTTGTAAAGCTCCTTAGGATGTTTGATACGCTTGTTCCATGAAAGATCTGATACATGGACAAGACCATCTATACCCTCGGCAATGCCTACGAACACACCAAAATCAGTGACATTCTTAACAGTACCCTCAATGACTGTTCCAACAGGATAACGTTCCTCCACCACATCCCATGGGTTGGGTTCTACCTGCTTAAGGCCAAGACTGATACGTTTGGCATCTTTGTCTACCTTGAGGACTACGGCCTCAACCATGTCTCCCACAGCGAGCATTTGCTTTGGATGTCTGATCTTCCTTGTCCATGACATTTCAGAGACATGAATAAGACCTTCGACCCCTTCCTCAAGCTCCACAAATGCGCCGTAGTCTGTGAGGCTCACTACACTACCAGTAACCTTGGAACCCTCTGGGTACTTCTCATCTACCCTGCTCCACGGGTCTTCAGTCAACTGTTTGATACCCAAAGAAACCTTCCCTGCCTCTTTGTCAAAGGAAAGGACCTTTACAGTTATTGTATCACCTACCTTTAGGAGCTTTGATGGGTGATCGACACGTCCCCAAGACATGTCCGTCACATGGAGGAGTCCGTCTATACCGCCAAGATCCACAAATGCACCGTAGTCAGTGATATTCTTGACTACCCCTTCACGGACCTGTCCCTCTTCCAGGGTCGCGAGAGTCTCCTTACGCTTGGCCTCGCGCTCTTTTTCCAGGAGGATTCTCCTGGATACAACGATGTTCTGACGTTTCCTGTTACATTTTATAATCAAACATTCACATTCCTGGTTCAAATAGTCATTGGGATCCTTGACTGGGCCCAAATCAAGTTGACTCAAGGGTAAAAATGCAAGGAGGCTTGCTGGCCTCTTGCCTATCTGGAAGCTCATGCCTCCCTTGACCCTGTTGACGATCTTACCCTTAACTGGCGTCCCATTTTCATAGGCCTCCATCACATCATTCCAAAGGGTTCGTCTCAAGGCCTTGACGAATGACAGGCGAAGTTGCCCTTCTTCTGGATCCCAGCGTTCCAATAAAACCTCGATTGTATCACCAGGCTGAACACATACCTTATCCTCTTCATCTATGAATTCACGAGCTGGAACTTGCCCCTCGCTCTTATATCCGATGTCAATGAGCACAGTTTCATTTCCTACCCTTACCACCTTGCCCTGTATAATCTGACCTGGATGATAAGAAGGAATGCTTTGTTCAAAGTACTCCTCGAATTGGCTCATATCCACCAATTCTTCATCATTTTGAGCAGATTGTGCATTTTCTTCCTGCTCAGTTAGTTTTTCCTGTGTATCTGTTGCCAACTTTTCCATTAAAATGTCCCCCTACCAAATTTGAATGTGGATATATAACAAGCCTGGGGCCAAAGTTCAACCTGAGTTTCACAAAGGAAAAAATTCTTCTAAAAGCGTCCTCATGGTACTGATGTCCATTTGCCCTGGGGCAGTAGCCGATTCCCTTTTAGGAGCACAATAGGTAAAGGGAGCACCGAGAATAAGTGAGAAGATCCGAGTTATACTGCCAAGCGGGCCCATTGAAAAGGCTATAAGCTTAATACCTGAGTCAATGGCCTCCTCGTAAAGACTCAAGGTAGCCAACAAATCCATTGGGTTACGAGCGGTTGTAACGATCTTTACGATGTCACAGTCTGTCTCCAAGGCTTCAGCCAATATCTCCGAAAGTTTCTCTCTTGGAGGAGTTTCATTGAAATCATGATACGAGACTACGGACTTGACTCCATGTTTTTTGGCCTGAATTATGAGGTCTTGGCGTAGTGACTCAGGCGTCATTAATTCTACATCAATCAAGTCTCCCCCGTTTTCTACGCATTGGTGAAGCCACTCAATACGCCTAGGATCATCAGCTTGAAAATGTCCCCCTTCTGCCAAGCGCCTATTGGTAAAAAGCAAAGGTAGAGAGCCTCCAGCCTCTTTCAAGGCATGAACATGATGAGACTCAAGGGAGAAGTCTTTGGAGGCAAGTCCGTCTAAACGGACCTCAATCAAATCTGAGATGCCAGAAAGGGACCTCACTTTTTCCACTAAATCGGTGAAGTCCCTCTCTAATATGCTGACACAAAACATGTCCTGGCAGAATTATTTGAAATATTCGTCTGTGGATGGATCGATTTTAGAAAGGTATTCTGTAATGGCCTTATCGTAGTTGGAGGTAAGCTCAAAGACCTTCCTTGCAAGCCTGAATCTCGTTTCAAGGGTGGTCTCTCCCCCATTTTGTTTCATCTCATTTAAGACCACTTCATAATCGTCAGGATCTGTAATTACAGTAACGTACCTGAAATTCTTGGCAGATGAGCGCAAGAGCGTTGGCCCACCAATATCGATATTTTCAATGGCCTCTGCCAGGGTGACATCAGGCTTTTGCACTGTCTTTTCAAAGGCATAGAGATTTACTACAACAAGATCAATAGCTGGCACACCATTGTCTTCCATCTGGCGCACGTGCTCTTTATTATCGCGAATTGCAAGGATTCCCCCATGGACCTTTGGGTGTAGGGTCTTTACCCTTCCGTCCATCATCTCTGGAAATCCAGTCAGTTCTGAGACATCTTTAACTGAAACTCCAGCCTCCCTCATAACGCGGGCCGTACCACCAGTGCTAACTATTTCAACACCAAGTTTCTCCAACTCCTTAGCAAATTCCGCGACCCCTGTTTTGTCTGTGACGCTGATTAACGCCCTCTGAATCTTTGCCATCAATTACCTCCCCCAAACAGGCATTCATGGTCGGGACGGCAGGATTCGAACCTGCGACCCCAGCGTCCCGAACGCTGTGCTCTACCAGGCTGAGCCACGTCCCGACTGAAAAGCCATTTTGAACTCCAATTCTATAAGGAATTAGACTGGTGTCAATGACCAACCCCCTCTGTCCAAAATACAATTTTATATCCAGGGGCGTTGCCAATCTTTTCCCAATATATCCTGTAACGCCTAGAGGCAGCAGAAATCTTTAGGAGCCAGACACTGGCCTTTCCATTAAACCCAAGGTCAGCCCTTTCTTCAAGGAAATTTCGAATAGGCGCTGGGGCCAGATCGGGATTGACACTACTTTTGCCATTATAGATGGTAAAGAGGTCTTTTAGCCCACCTTTCCAGCCTTCTGGGATATTGGGACTTTCTATTGGACCATAGAATAGCCTACTGGTCACACCATTTACGAGGAGTAACTCATCTACAGTCTTAAAAGGGCCATTGGCTGCATGGTATGGTGGATCTTTTTCCTCGTAAGTCTCATCTTCTGCTCCATTGATGTGTGTGAGTTTATCTGGATCCCTCCAATCCAGAATTCCATCACAGATGGTATCAGCTTTTTTAGGGTTCTCTTCACCCAAGAGATAGCGCAGAAATTCCCTTAAAAAATCCTCTTCAACCCTATTGAGATCGATCTTACCTGCCTCATTTTCAACCTCAAACCGGACATCCAATGAGCCAACATGGGTCAAATAAACCCTTTGGGGGACGATTGTTAAGGTATCGTCCTCTGTGGAATCTTCGACGCTAACTTCTGAAAGATGATTTGCCACCAATCTCAATACAGAAAGGGCAGCTTGCTCCCCCTGTATACTGGAAAAAGTATACTGGGCAGCATTCCTCAATATCCTCACCTGATTTGCATAATAGGCCACTATCATGGTGAGAAGGGCTAAGACCCATAGGACCATGATGAGGACAGAGCCTCTTTGACATCTAACGATAAAATTCATTTCTTCTCACATTTGGCCTTACCCAAAGGACCTACACTATGTTTTTCACTGTCAGGCTAAGCCTTCACTATAGTACCTTGAAATTTTTTTACAAATCATCCCTAATACACTCACTTATGTGCAAAGGTATCTTAACCTTTGCCTAGAGTGCTTGCAGCAAGGTAATTTAAATGTGTATATGTCTCGTGTCTATCTAACTAACAAAGCGAGCGATTGTTTATTTATTAAGTTTTTTCAAAAAATGAGGTTGAATTTTTATAGGCGCTTGGCTAAAGTTGGGCCTTACAAAAAGCAAGTTTAAGGAGGTTACCATGGCCCTGGGCTTAAATAGAACTTTTACAATCCTTTCTTTAGTCTTTTCAGCATTTTTACTTGTAACATTTACTGGTTGCGCAAAAAAGGCGATCACAACTGGCGAGGCTGAAAAAGCCATTCCAACAGAAGAGGTTGCAACTGCTGCCAAGGCCGGTCCAGGTGAACAGGGCGCAAAAGTAGCTGGTCTTGAGGAGTCGGCTCTTGAAGGCGGACCAGGGAAAATGGATCAAGAAGTTGCCCAGATTAGCGAAGGCAGGACAAGTGCCCCACTTCTTCCCATCTACTTCGACTTCGACAGATACAATATCCGCGGCGACATGGTCTCACGCATGGAACACAATGCCCGTTACCTCCTTCAGCATCCTGGGGTCAAAATTCAGATCCAGGGTAACTGCGATGAAAGGGGTACCAATGAATACAACATCGCCCTCGGAGAAAAACGCGCCAAAAGTGCAAAAGACTTTCTTATAAATATGGGCGTTGATCCAAGCAGGATTGACACCGTCAGCTTTGGAGAAGAACGGCCATTAGACCCAGGACACAACGAAGATGCATGGGCCAAGAATAGACGTGATGATTTCGTCATTCTGAAATAGAGTTCATCGTTTTTTACTGCGATTAACTTGGACTGACACTTATTAAACTTAAGGAGGACGTAGGTCGACATGAACCGATTGATGGGATTTGGGTGGGCTCTTACCGTTTGTTTTCTCTTAACATTCCTTTCTCAGGCAGCCATTGCACAGAGTGCATCTCATAAAATAGCTGTCATTGATATGCAGAAGGTAATGAGGGAATCTCATGCCGGAAAGGCAGCGATGGAAAAACTCAATAAAAAATTCGAAAAACTCCGGGAGGAGTTAAGAAAGAAACAGGAAGAATTAAAGGCCTTTAAAGAAGATCTCGAGAAAAAGGCCCCATTACTGAGTGAAGAGGCCAGAGCGGAAAAAGAACGCGAATACAAAAAGATGCTTAGGGATTTCAAAGATAAAAGTGACGATGCCCAGTTTGAGATGAGACAGGCAGAGTCCAGGACCATGGAACCCATATTAAAAGAGCTTGAAAAAATTGTTACTGAAATCGGAAAAAAGAAAGGCTATACCTTGATTCTAGAAAATAAAATGCCCGGGATTTATTATGTAGCCCCAGAGGCAGACATAACCGATGAAATCATAAAGGCATATGATGCCATGAAAAAAGGAAATGGGACGAAGAAATAGAGCCGTGTTTAGCATAGATTACAAAACAAAAGAGGTTTTATCTGAGGAAGATTTGAGTCAGTTGGAAGAGATGTGGCGCCGTTCTGTGGCACGCATCATTATCTCCACAACCCTTGCAGGAAGTGGTCACCCCGGTGGGTCAATGTCATCTATTCACGCCCTCCTCTTACTTTATGCCATGATTAGGCATAACCCCCAGGATCCAAGATGGGAGGAGAGAGATAGAGTATTGATGAGCATTGGCCATATCTCTCCGGCGACCTATAGCGTTTTAGCTGAATACGGATATATCACAGAAGAACAATTTCTTACCGAGTTCAGGCGTGCCGGATCCCCCTGTGCTGGTCACGTAGAACAGGCTGTGCCAGGAGTTGAATGGAATACCGGAAATCTTGGTCAGGGGTTGAGCGCAGGTGCAGCAATGGCCCTCGCCCAGAAGCTAAAGGGGCTTAAAGACGCAAAGACCTTTGTATTCATGGGAGATGGAGAACAACAAAAGGGCCAGATAGCAGAGGCAAGAAGATTTGCAGTCAAATACGGACTCTCCAACCTGTTTGGTATTGTAGATAGAAATCACCTACAAATTGGCGGCTCCACTGAAGACGTTATGCCCGTAAGGGTCAGAGAGGAGTATGAGGCCTCAGGTTGGAATGTCATTTATTGCCCTAACGGAAACGACTTTTCCCTGTGCTACAAGGCATTGAGGCAGGCACTTTTGAAACAGGATATCGAGCCTGAAGTCCCAACAGTGCTGGTATTGAGGACTACCATGGGCTATGGAGTGTCCTTCATGGAGGACCAGGCAAAATACCATGGAGCTCCTCTTAAAAAGGATGATGCAAAAAAGGCCCTGGAGGAACTGGGAGTCGACCCAGGACTACTGGATGAATGGGAGCAAAAAAGGGCCAACACACATATAAAGGCAGTACACTGCAAAAACCCTGAGGCCGCTTATCCCAAGATCGAGACAGGTGTTCCCAGGGTCTATGGAGCTGAAGTCAATACTGACTGTAGGTCTGCCTACGGTAATGCCCTGGAGGACTTGGCTAAGATAAATAACAGTGCAGATGAGCTCAAAGTCCTTGGAGTGAGTTGTGACCTCGAGGGATCTGTTAAGATGCAGGGCTTCCACAAGGTGAGCCCAGATGCATTCTTTGAAGTTGGCATCCAAGAACACCACGCCGCAGTCCTCGCTGGGGCACTAAGTAGAGAGGGATTTTCTGTATTTTTCAGCACTTTTGGTGTCTTTGCCGTTGCAGAGACCTACAATCAGCATCGTCTGAGTGACCTCAACGACACCCATCTCAAGGTGGTGGCAACGCACCTCGGACTGGATGTTGGAGAAGATGGCCCAACCCATCAATCAATAGATTACGTTGGGCTTCTGAGGAACATATTCGGTTTTTCCATATTCATGCCAGCAGATCCCAATCAGACAGACAGGATTGTCAGGTACGCAGCAAGGGTCCCAGGAAATGTATTTGTAGGTATGGGACGCTCCAAACTACCTGTGGTTTTAAAAGAGGATGGGACACCATTTTTTGATGATAGTTATGAGTTTGTACCTGGTCGGGCAGACTGGTTGAGGAGAGGCTCCAAGGCAACTCTAGTTGCCTATGGCTCTGTGATTCCTGAGGTATTGGGTGCATGGGAGATATTGAAGGAACAGGGCTTGGATGTTGGCGTCTTAAACATGGCATCCTTGAAGCCCGTAGATAGAGACTCCCTCATCGAAGCCGCTAAAATCGGGCCAGTTATAACAGTAGAAGACCACATCCCAGAGACTGGCCTAGGAGGCATTGCAGCAAGTGTCTTCGTAGAAGAAGGAATAGTGCCAAAATTTAGGAGCCTTGGAGTCAACTCCTATGGTGCTTCAGGGAAACCAAAAGACCTATACAAGATGCAGGGCCTCGACAGAGAATCAATTGCCGAGGCTGTGAAAGGGCTCTGTGGCACTTGATCCTACGAAGATTTTTTCGGTTTTTAAGAATCTAACCCAAAAGACAGAACCATTATCTCTAATAGGTCCAGGGAAGATTGCCTTTCAAAAGGGACAGATCCTAGAGGCAATCTTCCTTGGTCAAGACCAAGGCAGGAGTTTAATCCGGGTAGGACAACAACTCCTTAATGCCCGCGGACCCATCGATGCTCAAAAGGGGGACCGACTGTTATTACAGGTCTTGGATATTGGTCCACCGCCACTTTTGACCGTAGTCAGGCAAACCACCTCTGTTGATGACAGTTCACTCGAAAGCCTCTTTATTAAGGCCAAGTTGGATCTCATCCATGGCCAGGGTCCAAAAGGCCTAGCAACCAATAAATTTGGCCCACTTATCTCCAAAGATGGAAAGCCAGATGAACTGATGGCCTTGGCCGTATTAAAGGCGCTTTTTTCAAAAGAGTCTCCCAAACATGATGCCATTCCAATAGTCCATCACTTTGAGACCCTATTTTCCCTAGAAAAGGGGATTAGAGAACAGTTCGGAATCAATGCCTTTTTACTCCCTGTCTTTTTTGAGGGAGATAAGGGTGTTGGACATATTGCAATTTACAATGAAAAACAAAAGGAAGAAGACAAAAGACAAAATAGACCACAAAAGTTTAATGTCCGCGTGGATTTTGACCTGGAACTTTCAGCTCTTGGGCCTCTTAGAATAAACCTGTATCTAAGTAGTAAATCCATTGGGATGTTCATCAGGGCAAAAGATGAGACAATAACCAAAATAGAACAGGGGCTGAATGAACTTAGACAAAGGCTTGATGCCTTGGGGTTCAAAATAGAACTTTTAAAAGTCACTTCTTTCAAGAAAAAAGGGGAAAAAGAGGGTATCTTCGATATAATCTCAGATCGTGCCAACCGAAGGCTTCATTTTATACTGTAGCTAATGGATTTACATAACCATGAAAAGGTCCATGCGCAAAAAGGCTGTTGCTTTAAAATACGACCCTTCAATAGATAAAGCTCCAAAGGTTGTGGCAAAGGGTGCTGGCAAGATTGCAGAACAGATCCTTGAGATTGCCCAAAGGTCAGGGGTGCCAATCCGTGAAGATAGTGATCTCGTAGAGGTGTTGTCCCACTTGGATATCCACCAAGAAATCCCTCCTGAGACATACATTGTAGTGGCGGAAATTCTTGCCTGGGTCTATCGACTCAATGCGGAAAAAGTGTGATATAGTCAGAGGATTGACGCCCAACACTTCAAGTGCAACCACAGATCAAATACTAGTTTACCCCCAATAGAGGCTATAATTTTTACCTCATCCCCTACCTGACCATATTGGCATAAAGATTGCTTTTCATATTTAGCATGAAACTCATAGATGGAATTCACCCATATAGTCGTCTCGGTCCAATGGAATCTCTCGAAGGGGCCAGGATGCTCGAGCAAAAGCTGAGTGTCCTCTCCAACGAGGTTTCAAACATCAAAACCCCAGGCTTCAAAAGGCAGAGGATTACCTTTGAAGAGTATTTCTTGAAGCAGGTTGATGCCACCAAAAGGACTGCAAAGGGTGAGGTAATAAAAGGAGACTTTTCCCAGGGCACCTTGAGAGAGACGCGTAACCCCTTTGATTTCGCCATTGAAGGTGAGGGCTTTTTTGTGGTCCAAACCCCCAGTGGCATACGGTATACCAGGGCAGGAAACTTTAGCCTCAATGCACAAAATCAGCTCGTAACCCAGGAGGGATATCTGGTTCTCGGAGATGGTGCTCCAATAACGCTGCCAGACACCACTGGCAAAGGGATCTGGCTCAGTTCAGATGGTCGATTCTATGTGGACGAGACTGATACTGCAGGGATAGACATCGTAACCTTTAAGAATTTGAATGGACTCAAGCGCCTTGGAGGAAATCTATGGGAACAGACACAGGCATCTGGACCGCCAAGGCCTTCTGAAACAGCACGAGTGAGACAGGGCTTCCTAGAGGAGTCAAATACCAATCCTCTAGAGGCCATGATCAATCTCGTTGACCTTTTTAGGGAATACGAGGCCCTTCAACGTACATTAAAGACCCAAGATGAACTGGACAGTAAATCTGCTACAGAAGTGGGAAGAGTAGGTTAAGAGACTAGAATGACGACAAAGAAGGAGGTCAATCCATGATTAGAGGACTATGGTCAGCAGCATCGGGCATGAATAGCATGCAATTAAATCTCGACGTCATTGCAAACAACCTTGCCAACGTCAACACCGTCGGATTCAAGAGGAGCAGGGCAGACTTTGAAGACCTCCTATATCAGACCATCAGAATGCCAGGGACAGACAATGCAGATGGTACGCAGGTCCCAACAGGTATGCAAATAGGAATGGGCTCTAGGCCCACTGCGGTGCAAAAGATCTTCACCCAGGGAGATTATGAAAACACTGGCAATGAACTGGACTGGGCCATTGAAGGCAGGGGCTTTTTCAAGGTGATCTCAAACGGAGAAGAACTCTACACAAGGGCAGGTGCATTCAAACTTGATAAAGACGGCTTTATAGTGACGTCAAATGGAGACAGACTTCAGCCAGAATTCGCAGTGCCCCAGGGGACTCAATCAATTACCATTGATTCCTATGGTCTCCTTACTGCTTCTGATCCCAGCGGGAATCCATTGGCCTCGGTACAGCTTACCATATATGATTTCCCCAATCCTGCAGGGCTCTTTAGTGTGGGACGCAATCTGTTTAGACCGACCCTTGCCTCAGGAGATCCCATTGAGGGCAATCCAGGCACCGACAACCTGGGGACCATAGCACAGGGTTTTCTGGAACAATCCAATGTAGACGTTGTAAAGGAGATGGTTTCCATGATCGTCACTCAAAGGGCCTATGAACTCAATTCAAAGACTGTCCAAACGGCAGATGAAATGTTGGGTATTGCAAACAATCTAAAACGATAGAGTGATAAATGATAAAGATAGCCATGCAAATTAGGATATGCTTCATCATATATCTTCTATTATTCACACTACAGCATAGTCCCTATGTATTTGCTGGCACTAGCCACCATAAGAAATCAGTAGAGCAGCTTCATGAAGTCACTCTAGGGGAATTGAGAAGGGTATTTCTAAAAACGATCAACACCTATTCCCCCTGGGCCGGAGACGAGATAGAGATCAGGAATCTCCGAATTTATCCCTCGAGGATAAAAGTCCCCAATGGGAAGATCAGTTTTGATGTCAGGCCACCGGCAAACGGCCGTTACCTTGGAAGAGTCACCATTCCAGTCACCATCCTAGTCAATAAAAACCCAGTTCACAGAATACAGGTTTCTGGCGAAGTAGAGGTTTACACCGACGTCCTCTGCGCAAAAAGGGCCCTCAAAAAGGGCGATCTGATCACGGCAGAAGATCTCGTGGTGACGAGACGCCCCCTTTCAAGGCTACATGGAGAACCTTTAACTGAAATAGAAGATGCAGTGGGCATGGAGTTGAAGAGGGGGCTTAGGAGTGGGCAGATCATAAGAAGACGAGATTTGAAACGACCTTTTCTGGTAAGACGCGGGCAACTGGTAACGGTTATCGCCCGTTCCCCACACATTTTGATAACTCTTCCTGGTAGAGCCCAGGACAATGGGGCAAAGGGGGATGTGATCAGGGTAAAAAACCTCTCTACAAAAAAGGTACTCCTTGCCGAGGTGAAGGGTCCTAAGACAGTAGAGGTGGTATTTTAGGAGGTAATATGGGAAAGGGACTCATTTTAATTGTGCTGGTTACGTTTTTCATCTCTGGCTGTGCTGGAGGAAGAGGCTCCTTGTCCCAAGCCCCTGCCATTGCCCCTACAGTGTTACCAGATTTGGTCCCCAAGGTTGATACCAAAGTCCAGACAGATGGCTCTCTATTTACTGCAGATAGGAGTGCAAGCCTTGTTTCTGACTTTAGGGCCAGACACGTTGGGGATGTAGTAACCATTATTCTTCAGGAGAACATGAAGGGTGCAAAGGACGTAAAGACATCCACCTCAAAGCAGAGTGCGTTTAATCTGGGGCTGTCTGGCATCTTTGGTTTTGATTTTAAAAAGCGGATGAGTCCAAGGTATCCCAAAGAGACCATTGATCCCTCCAAGGCACACGGCGGAACAGTAAAGGATTCCTTCAATGGGAGTGGAAAGACCTCAAGGGATGCCTCCCTTACAGGTACCATATCCGCACGTGTATTGAGCGTGCTTCCAGGTGGCAACCTTATCATTCAGGGCACTCGGGCCCTAAAGATAAATAATGAGACACAGTATCTCACCATAACAGGTGTGGTGCGTCCTACTGATATCAGGCCAGACAATACGGTTCCTTCTACAAAGATTGCTGATGCACGCATAGAATATACAGGGAGTGGGGTCCTTGCAGAAAAACAAAATCCAGGCTGGCTCCCAAGGGTCCTGGGAAAGATTTCTCCGTTTTAGCGGGAAAGATCTATGGTTAGAAAGGTCTTATGTATAACAATCGCACTAATTTTTATGACCAATTTGGCCCCTGCCCATGGAGCGCGCATAAAAGATATAGCCCAGGTGCAGGGCATGCGTATCAATCAACTGGTAGGTTATGGTCTTGTTGTCGGACTAAATGGTTCTGGCGATGGTACCCAGGCAAAATTTACGCTCCAGTCCATTGCAAATATGATGGAACGAATGGGGATAAATGTGGACCCCAATCAAGTTAAGGTGAAGAACGCAGCAGGCGTCATGGTAACGGCGAATCTCCCCACATTTACGAAACCAGGCCAGAGAATAGACTGCGTGGTATCTAGCATTGGAGATGCCAAAAGCCTTCAAGGAGGTACGCTCCTCATGACCCCCCTCAAAGGGCCAGACGGAAAAATATATGCCATAGCCCAGGGGCCATTGAGTATTGGAGGATTTGCAGCAGGTGGCGCTGGTGGAAGCGTGCAAAAAAATCATCCAACTGTGGGCAAAATACCAAACGGGGCAATAGTAGAGAGGACTGTAGATGTAGATTTGAATAACAGGACCAGCATCACCTATAGTCTATACTATCCTGATATCACCACAGTAGCCCGTATGGCAGAGGCCATAAATGATGCGTTGGGTCAGGACGTAGCCAAGGCTGTGGACCCAGAATCTGTTAGAATTGACATTCCTCCAGAATTTCAGGGAAACGTACTCAGTTTTTTATCAAGAATAGAGGCTATTGAAGTGGATCCAGACGTAAAGGCAAAGGTAGTACTGGATGAACGCACTGGTACTGTGGTCATGGGTGAGGACGTGAGGATAAAGACCGTTGCGGTTTCACACGGCAATCTCAGCATTCAAATAAAGGAGACCCCGCAGGTGTCTCAGCCAGCCCCCTTTGGGGCGGGACAGACGGTTGTAACACCGGCTACAAAGGTCAAGGTAAAAGAAGAGAAGGCCCACCTCATGGTCCTTGAGTCAGGACCGACAATAGGCGAACTCGTAAGGGCCCTAAACGCTGTGGGAGTAACCCCAAGGGACCTTATTTCAATACTTCAATCCATAAAGTCTGCAGGGGCCCTACAGGCAGAGTTAGAGGTGATTTAGGTCATGATGACACCAGTTTTATTTGACCCAACTACAGCAGTAAATCTCAAAAAGGAATCCCTTAAGGAATCCCTTGAGGAAAAGAGATTCAAAGAGGCCTGTAAGGGATTTGAGGCCATGTTCATTAATGAAATGCTCAAGGCAATGAGAAAGACCATTCCAAAGTCTGGCCTTTTGGATGGAGGGCTGCGCCAGGAGATCTACGAATCCATGTTTGATGAAAAGGTCTCCGAGGCCCTCTCAGAAAGAGGTGCATTGGGGATAGCGGACATGCTCTATAACGCATTTGCCCCTCGTGTAATTAATAAAGGAGAGCAGTAGAAATGAAGAGGCTTCCAAGACTATCTCATACCTTTTGGGCCTATCTAAACGGACTTACATCCGATATTGATAGACTCCTTGAAGTCTTGGAAAAGGAGCGAATCAGCCTATTGGAAAGGCAGTTTAGTGCAATTTATTCTTATGCCAAGGAAAAGGAAAATCTCGTAAAAAAAGTAAAGAACGGTGAGGACAGGCTCCTTAAGACAGTCACCCAAATTTTGACCAAGATGGGAGTCAGCCCTAAAAATCCCTCCATCTTCGATGAGTTTAAAAATATCCTAGACTTTAATGATTTCTTACGGTTTGAGAAATGGTTTTTAGACTATACCCATAAAAAAAAGGAGGTTCAGTTAAAAAACCAGAGGAATCTGAATTGGGCAAAGTCAGGTTTGGCCCAAACCATAGAGCTCTCCAAGATACTCATGAAATACCCTCGAAACTGCAATACAGATGGCGCAGCTGGCCAATGCCTATACAATTCCAGAGGGCAAATTAGGGAAGGTTTAAAATAATGGCTGGTATTACGAGTCTCTTAAACATTGCAAAGACCGCTCTTTTGACCCACCAGCTCAGTCTTCAGACCGCAGGCCATAACGTCTCAAACGTAAATACCGAAGGTTATTCAAGACAGGAGGTTACCCTTGAAGCCCAATACCCCAATCTGTCTCCCATCGGCAATGTAGGAAACGGTGTAACTGCCAGGGAAATAACCAGGGCTTACAACAGCTTTATCACCAATACGCTGTTTTCCAAGATGTCTGATAAGGCCGGTCTGGAGACCCAAGAGTCTGCAATGACAACCATCGAAGGTATTTTAAACGAGGTGGATGGTTCTGGACTCTACAACCAGCTAAATGAGTTTTGGAGTGCCTGGGACGATCTATCCAATAACGCCGAAGGTATTCCAGAGAGAATGACCCTTTTAGAAAAGGCTAAGCTGTTGGTAGATGGCATAAGAGAAAGGTATAATAGCCTTTTGAATCTTTCCAACGAAGTCAATCTGAATCTGGAACAGACCGTCAAAGATATAAACCAGACCGCTGATCAAATCGCTGAGCTAAATGTCCAGATTGTGGCAATGGAGGCAAATGGCCACGCGGCTAATGATTTGAGGGACAAAAGAGATGTCCTCCTCAAAAAACTTTCTGAACTCACTGATCTTCATTATTTTGAGACACCACGAGGTACCTATACCATAATTATGGGTAAGGGGTTTCAACTCGTCGAGGGAGATAGATCCTGGCATATAGAATACTCAAATGGCGCTGTGAATTGGATAGGAACCGATGGAACTAGGACTGAGCTTACCCAGGAGGAAGTAGGTGCTGGAAAGCTCGGAGCCTGGCTTGATATTAAGTCGAGAATAAGTCCAAGGGACAAGGGACTTCTCATTGGCTCTACTGCAAACACCAGCGGAGGAAAGGCAGTAAATAGCTGGACACGCTGGGACGAAATAGACGGAGTGAATATAACAGGGCCCTTTGAGATACACTTTTCAGGGACTGATCAAGACGGTCTCCCAGTGACAGGGACCTTTCAATATGATCCTGGTCCTCCAGAATCAGGTGCAAGGATTCAAGATTTCCTCGACGCCATAGAGGCGGCTTTTTCTGGTCCTGGAAAAGGTGTTCAGGCATACGTAAATGAAGATGGAAGGATTTCAATAAAAGATCTCACTCCTGGTACCAAGTCCATAACCTTTCAGATTGATTCCATACAAGGCCTTGTGAATGGACTCGACCTTGGAAAATTCGATGGAAGATATCCAACTAATTATCTGGAAACCTTAAATCAGTGGGCAACTGCCCTTATTAAGGAGGTAAACACTCAACACAGTCAAGGTGCTGGATTGGCCCCGCTTACAGAGACCACAGGGGTCTATAGTGCCACAAATACAGGGGAACCCATTGGTTTCAGGTCCTCTGGACTATTTTTTTCAGACCAAGTTAAGGCGGGATCCTTCGAAATTTGGCTCTTCGATCAAAACGGAAATGTTGTGGACTATGATCCTTCTACCCCAGAAGTAAACGACCCTGTGGTAATATCTGTGGATCCTGCCACAACTACAATGGAAGACCTCAAAAATGCCGTTGACTCAATCGAGGGAATAAGTGCAAGACTTGTAAATGGGCACCTGGTAATAGGTGTTGATGGGACAACCAGTGTGGCTGGCTTTGCCTTTGGGAAGGATACATCAGGGGCCCTCTTAGCCACTGGACTAAATGCCTTTTTTACAGGCACCAATGCAGAGACCATTGGCCTTGACCAGGCAATTCAAGATGACCCAACCTTGATAGCAGCTGCCAAGGTGGAGTCAAAAGGGACTTCTGTTGTCGTGAGCCAGCGAGAGGTCATTGACCCACAGAGGCCACTTGGGGCCTCAATAGATCCTGGTACTCTCACTATATACAAATACGATCAAAATGGCCTCATTGTAGGGAGCTCAGAGATCCAGGTAGATCCCGCACACGATTCCCTCAATGAGATCATCAACAGGATCAATCAGATAGATGGTGTCTTTGCAGAGATCACTCCCACAGGCACACTAAGGATTTACGGAGACAGCCAGGACTTTTCCACGATTGGCATTGGCAACGATACTTCAGGGCTGATGAAATACCTGGGAATCCCCACAGCCAACCAGGAGATCCAGGCTTTTTTCAGCGTTACCAATGACAGCGTCCCACTTGGAAGCCCCCTTTCTGGGCTGAGCGATTATGGCGCCCTTAAGGCTGGATCCTTTGAACTCAAAACCTACGGGCCTGACGGTGCATTGATAGGAGAAAGTGTACTAAATTTCGATCCAAATACCATGAGCCTCCAGGATGTGGCAAATGCCCTCAATGGAACTGGTCTATTAAACGCAAGTATTGTAGACGGTCGTCTTATCCTCGATGCTCCTCCTGGGACGCAAGGCATTTTCTTTAAAAATGATACCACTAATCTAATGAGTTCCCTCGGACTCCCAACAATTGGACAGAGTCTGACAGGGATGTACGGAGTTGAGGACCTAAATGTTTCTCTGGATGATATCGAACAATCCATTGTCCCAGGGTCCTTCAATCTCTATCTGTATGACCAGGACGGAATCTCTATCCCTGGATCCCCTATAAATATCTCTGTTGGGACATGGGATAGTCTTGAGGACATAGCCCTAAAGCTCGACGCAATATCTGGGATTAAGGCCAAAGTAGTTGGAGGCCGCTTGGACGTTCGAGCAGAGGATGGAGTTGGATCGTTTATACTCACGGACGACACCTCTAATCTGTTTAATACTCTGGGAATCTTTACGCCCCTTGGAGGAGGGCTTTCTCCTGCAAACAATGAAAATGCCCTTTCAATTAGAGACATAAGTAGATATTCTATTGATAGCCTTAATGGTGCCACCATAAACGAGGCATATCAAAACCTGGTAGGAAGGATAGGAATTGAGACAAGAGGCATAAAAACCGATCATGAATTTTTAAAGAGCACTGTGGCAGATCTCCAGATGAGGAGGGATGCGATATCAGGGGTATCACTCGATGAAGAGCTCAGTAATCTACTCAAGTTTCAACATGCGTATACTGCGGCTGCAAAGTTGATAAGCACTGCTGATGAGCTCTATCTTGCCTTGTTACAGGCCAAACAATAGCCTGGTTATTAACTGGAGGGACAATCCATGCGGGTGACAGTAGCAAATATCTTCAACCAAATAAAGACAGATCTTGGAAATATTACTGAGGAAATGTCGTTGAAGACGTCTCAGATTTCTTCTGGCAAGATATACAGGCGTCCCTCTGATGCACCTGTGGCACTTACCCATGCATTGTCTATAAGATCCAGTATATCTGTGACAAACCAGGTTCAGAGAAACATCGTATATGGCCAGGGATGGACGCGATCCACAGAAGAGGTACTGAATCAGGTGCAAGAGCGCTTGACTCGTGCAAAGACTCTGGCGATTCAGGGTGCCAATGACACCCAGAATGCAGATACCAGACGTGCTATTGCAGAAGAGGTCAAGGGAATCCTTGAGGAATTGGTTAGCCTCGGGAACACAAGATTTGGAGGGCGATATCTATTTGGTGGCACTAAGACCAAGGGCTATGACCGAGGGCAGGCACCCTTTGTGCTGGGTCAGGACGGCAAGGTACAGTATCTTGGCAATAGAGACAACTTCGAGATTACCGTAGCAGATGGTCTGACCAAAGTTATAAACATAGACGGAGACACTGCTTTTATGCAAGGAGGCGTATTTGATAGTGTCAGTAAACTCTATGACAGCCTCGTATCTAACAGCCAAGAAGACATTGATGCCTCTATTGGTGCCATTGATGAGGCATTGAAGAACATCAGTGTACAGATCTCAAAGGCAGGTTCCATTTCAGGTTCACTTGAACGCCTTGAATCAATGGCTGACTCTCTTGAACTTACTGATAAAGAACGGCTTTCTGACATAGAGGATATAGACATGGTTGAGGCAGCAACAGATCTTACTAGGCTCCAGACCAGCTATCAGGCAAGCCTTGCTGCAGCCTCTAAAATAATGCAACTTAGTCTTGCAGATTTTATTTAGACAATACTGAACTGATCCTTTGAACTCTGGTCTTGACCTGGCCATGAATTTATAGATGGAGAAAGCTAAGTGCTAATTATTACAAGAAAAATAGGGGAAAAAATTAAGATAGGAGACTCCATTGAAATAGTGCTATTAGACATAAAGGGACGTCAGGCAAGTATTGGAATAAGCGCTCCAAAGGGAGTGACAATATTGCGTGAAGAGGTTTTGAAACGTATCAAAGAGGAAAATATCAGGGCTGCAAAGGAAGCCCCGAAAACAAAAGATTTGGATAGTTTGGACATTTAGGTGAGGCAAAATATCGACATGGAGATCAATACTACTCGTTTTGGAACCATTGAGATTGAAGAGGAAAAGATCATCAAGATGACCCGAGGGCTTCTCGGATTTCCAGATGACAGGCGTTACGTTTTGATTCCCCATAAGGAGGGAAGTCCCTTCCACTGGCTTCAAAGCGTAGACACGCCTGCGCTGGCCTTTGTAGTTACAAGTCCGGGGCGTTTCTTTTCAGATTATGTCTTTGATATTTCAGATGAAATCGAAAAAGAGTTGGAGATTGAAGCCCCTGAAGACGTGGACTGCTTGGTAATCATTACAATACCAAAAGATAACCCCAAAAAGCTTACTGCAAACCTTTTGGGTCCTATTGTAATCAATGTCAAAAAGCGCCTTGCCTGCCAGGTGGTTCTTGACCCAAACGTCTATCCAGTCAAGTGTCCTCTGTTGCCAGAGGAATAATTATATTTAAGACGTCTTCTAATATTTCTTCTTTACTTTTAGAGGCGTCAATCTTTTGGATGAAGGGGTAATCCAATTCGTCAAAGATCTTTTTCACCCTCCTCAGGTAATCCAGGGCCTCGAATGAATTGGGGGTTTCCCCCCTTTTTTCTTCAATGCGCCTCAGGGCGCTTTCTGGGTCAAGGACTAGTATTATGGCCAGGTCTGGCCTTGGTGAAAATGCTTCATTTTCTACCCTGATCTTTTCAGGCTCCAGTCCTCTTGCCCCTTGATAAGCAATAGTGGACAGGTAATAGCGATCAAGGACTACAATCTTTCCCTCTTTTAGGGCAGGTTCTATAAAGTCCCTTACATGCTCTCTCCTATCTTCTGTAAAGAGTCTCAATTCTTCTTCAGGAGAAAGCCGTTCGGGACTGGTAAAACTTTGCCTAAGAATTTTACCATACCTTCCAAAGGTTGGCTCAAAGCTTAAAACAGCGTCAAAGCCCTTTTCTTTCAAGGCGTTATAGAGATTTTTGGCAAGAGTGGATTTCCCAGTCCCGTCTATACCTTCTATTGCAATCAGTTTACCCATTTTTTCTCTTCTTATATGCGGAACGCTTTAGAAGGCAATAGGTTACTCCTGTTCCTCCATCCCAGGGTGGTGCACTTGCATAGGCAACAAGGAATCTCCTGTAAGGGCCTCTTTTGAGCCAGTCCACCACTGCCTTTTTAAGGACCGGACCATCTTTTGAACCTAGACCTCTACCGTGAATAAAAGCAATACATCTTAGATCCTTTTTTATGGAATCGGCAACGAACTCTTCACATAATGCCAATGCAGTCACCACGTCAACTCCATGGAGGTCCAGGTATGCCTGCACACTAAAACGGCCCTTGTGTAGTGCATCTGCTACCACTGAGGAAAAGGAACTTCGCCCTCCACTGACAAATTCTGAGGTGTCTTTCAATGAAATAAAACCATTCCCAGAGACGAGTTCCTTTAATTTTTTTAGGACTTCCTCCTCTGTTTGACTGTGGTCTAAAGTAGGCTCTCTTTTGGGTTGGTTCAAAAAACTTTCTTCTACCTTGGACTCTTCCTTTTTCAGAGGGACCACGCCCTCCATCTCCCTTAAAAACATCATTAATTCTTTTTCATTCTCAAATACTTCCTGAGAATCCAACATGTGTTGAGATTTAGCGGCGGTATTCCTAGTCAAACTGACGTCATTTAGGATCTTGTCCCTTCGTAGTTTTTTTATTTCCTTACCAAGGCTCTCAAATGGCGTAAAGGTGAGATGTCCCATGAGACTGCCTCAAAATAAATAATCTCCATTAAGATTAAAAACCTTCCAGGATCTTTTCTAAGCCATTTATAAGGGCTGCTATTTCCTCATTGGTAAGGGGTGAGGCAATATCCTCAGTGAGCTTTATGTGTAGATCATGATGCTCCTTAAAGCTCTTTTGCCCCTTTTCAGTGAGATCAACAACATAAGAGCGCCTATCATCTGGGTGTGGTTTTCTCTCAACAAGCCCCTTTGCCTCAAGTCTATCGATCATGACAGTCATGGTACCTGTTGTAACACCAATTTTCTCTGCCAGTTCCTTCATCCTAAGTCGCGGGTGATTTCCAAGGACCTCTATAGTATGTATCTGAGGTGCGGAAAGCCCTGAACCGCGTACTACTGATGCATCCCATGAGGCCATCTTATCGTAGAGTTCAATCAGAAGATCAGTGAGCTTTTGAAAGTCCTTTCTCATAGCATCTCCTCTCCCATCTTCATTCGTGATAACAGCTTTATATCACATTATCCAACTTGGTGAAACCTTGAAAAAACTATGATTTATATACTAAAAATATATAATTTTTATTCATGAAATGTTTATTTCTTCAAATAAAAATCAAAAAATCTGGCATAAATTTTGAATTTTCAAATCTCAAAGAAACCTAGGGAGGTAACGCATGAAAAAATTCAATTTCTTCATCCTCTTAATACTATTGAGTGGCTGCTCTTTTCCAGGATTCAAAAAAGAACAAAATTACGCATTATTAGAAACCAACACAACCATCAATCAGAGTGAGACTATCAACCAGAGTCCAAAAGAATCAGAAAACTCTCAGGCGGAAGAATTTGACCAGTTCATGCACAATCTTTCTTCCCAGCTCCTACACAACTTGAATGGGACGACAGACCTCCAAGGCCCCATTGCTGTAACAACATTTGTGGACCTAAATCATCTTTACAGGACCTCTCCATTTGGACGCTACATCGCAGAGGGACTTATGGGAGAACTCCAGAGGGCTGGGCTCATGGTTACTGAAATAAGGAAAACAGAATCTATCCTTATAAAGGAACGATTTGGAGAATATAGCCTTTCAAGAAACATAAAAGAGATTTCAAAACACTCTTCTGCTGAATACCTACTAGTTGGCACCTATGTTGTTCGAGGAGACAACATATTCGTGAACGCAAGGATTATATCAAACAAAAACAATATAGTGGTCTCTTCTGCCCAGGCCCATCTTATGAGAAATTCATTTCTAGACCGAATGCTCTGGCCATCCGCAGCTCCTGATGTATCACCCACAGTCACTATTCCCATTAAAGCCCTTGGTGAGGAGAGTAATGTGGAAATAATTCCCGCTGGATCGTAGCAGAATTGGAGGATATTGCGTGGGCTTCAAGGTACTAATTGCAACAATTATCTCCTTATTCACCCTTGTCTCATGTGGCCCCATTAAAGGAAGCTATTTTGCCCAGGGGCCGCCCCCAATGGTAAATACTGTACCCAAAGGTAGGGAGGTCTCAAATTTCCCAGAACTTTGCCGGGAATTGGTCCGTGATCTACTCAAAAACAATAGCTATGAGAATCTCCATGAAAGGACACTGGTAGTTACCACCTTTTCAGACATCAACAACCTTGAACACCCAACAAGATTTGGAAGGACTCTAGCCGAGACACTACTATCTACCTTGACCCAAAACGGTATTCAGGTACAGGAGATCAGGAGTGCTACATCCATCAATCTCGCTCCGCAAAAGGGGGAATTCTTGCTTACGCGTAATCCCGAAGAAATCAAGAAGTCGATCAAGGCAGAAACAGTGCTAACAGGCACCTTTTCAGAGACCCCTACCACAGTCATTGTAAATGCTCGGATAATCGACTTTAAAACCAGGACTACTATATCTGCAACTTCAAGGGAGATAATAAAGACCCCTATTGTAGAACAACTCCTCAGAGAAGAAGGAGGGCTGGAACCCAGTTCTCTTGACAGGCTTATACAATGAATAAAGAAATCATACCTGTGAACAAGAGTAGTACAAGCAGATCTAGCTTAAAAGACAATCAATTAAGTACTGTTGAGGCACCTCTTACACATAGCAATGAATGTAAAGGGATACTTCCTTTAACACAGACATCTGAGGCCAAAGTTGATAAGGGCATGTGGAAGCGTCTACAAATAATCTTTGCTGCTATCCCATTGCTAATATCCCTGTTCTCGTGTTCTAACCCACAAACATCTACTCTCTTGTCAACAAATAGGGCCTATACAGAAATAACTCCCAAGATTGAGGTGTATGTTAAGCCTAAGGTTTCTCCTAAACTTCCCCTTGGTCCAGTGCTTCTGGCTAAAACAGTATTTCCATCCTATGTTGACGAGACACAAAGAGGGCTAAAGGAGATTATCCATGGCACTTTGTTACAGACAGGGCTCTTTACTGCAGTGGTGGACCTTGAAGACGCAGACGACAAAGGAGAATACGCAGAAGCCAGTACCTTTGATTATGCCTTAGACCATGGGATTCCACTCCATTTGACAGTCAGCGTGCAAAAAATCCTTGAACCCGTGGGAGAAAGCCCTGGCTTCTGTGCCCTGACCCTCAAGCTTCAGAGATCAAAAGACAAGGTAACCGTATTTTACGCCTATGGGGAGGCACAACTCACTCCTCAAAGAGAAAAGGACTTCATCTTCTTTACCAAGGCCTACAGACGTGCTCCCACGACCGTCCAGGGACTGATTACCATATTGCACGCCATGGCAGCAGAACTCAGGTGAGGGGAGCTCAACCTTTGTGCTGAGCTTTACCCACACATGACACCGTAAACTCAACACTTCCAAAGCTTTCTTCCTTCAACTCAAAACTCAACACTCAAAACTCAAAACTTTTTTAGGAATATTGCTTCATAAATTTCTCAATTCTATCATAGGCCTCGTTCAGTACATCTTCTGGAGGCAAGAACACGAGCCTAAAATGTGGAGTCTCAGGGAGACTTCCAAAACCACTGCCATGTACCACAACTACACCTGTTTCCCTGATCAGGGACTTGACCCACTCTTTATCATTACAGTCCACTTCAATCTTGGGAAAGGCGTAAAAGGCCCCATTGGGCACCTGACATGAAATCCCTGGGATGGCATTTAAACGCTCTACAGTCAGGTCTCTTCGCCTCCGCAATTTATCAATAGCATCCTGAATATGACCCTGGGCTCCATTCAAAGCCGCGGGAATGGCAAACTGTTTTGGATGGCTTGCACACAGCCTTGCTCGAGCAAGCTTCCTCATGGCCTCTGTATAATCCTCTACAAGCTCTGGGGCACCGCTAACCACTGCCCAACCTATACGGAATCCAGGAGCAAGGTAACACTTTGATAAACCATTAAAAGTTACAACTGGCAATTCTTTATCAAGGGAAGCGAGACTAATATGAGGCTGACCATTCAGTATAAGCTTTTCATATATTTCATCACAGAGCACCACAAGGTTGTGCTTCCTCGCCAGCTCCACAATCCCCCTCAAGGTCTCTTCAGTGTAGACCGCCCCAGTGGGATTGTTCGGATTTATAACGACAATCGCCCTTGTCTTATCATCTATTTGGCTTGCCATGTGGTCAAGGTCCGGCTCCCAATTCTTCTCTTCATCGAGTTTATAGGGCCGAGCCTCACCAATGAGCCTTGCTAAAAGTGCATTGTAAAGCGGGTAACCTGGAGATGGTACGAGTACATTTTCACCATTGTTTACCAGGGATGAAAGGGCAAAGTCAATGGCCTCACTGGCACCGGTTGTAATCAATACCTCATAAGGTTCAATCCCCTTTTTAATGGCGTCTTCCTTGATGGCCTGGACAGCCACATCCACTCCCTCAGAAGCAGAGTACCCTGTGTGATGCTCAAGCATTGCCTTATATGTAGCCTCAATTAGGTGTGACGGGGTTCTAAAATCAAACAGTACTGGGTCTCCAATGTTGAGGTAGATGAGATCTCCGCCACGCTCTTTACGTTTCTCTGCCTCAACTACAATGTCTCGAATAGCATACTCTATATTCTGTGTCCTTTTCGATGGGATAACCTTTGATAACATCACTGGCCCTTCCTAAATTAAAGTACAATCGTCAGTCAAATTTCTTTTCATTTGTGTTACTATGAAGGCACTTTGTCAACTCTTTTTTTTAGAAATACCTTAACCCAGCTAGAACGCTTCCATTCCTCCCAATCTCGCGGGGATAACGTATGTTTTAAGAACGTACACTGCTGTTCAAGTGCCCTTAATCTCTTATATACGCGCACATAAAAACATGGTTTTTCCCCAGGCCAAACCTCGCACCAACCATCTCTACTTCCACCACATGGACCGTTCAAAAGCCCTTTAGCACACTGTGACTGGGGACAAAGATACGCAAATTCAGTTAAAACGCAATTGCCGCACATCTGGCATTCATAGAGCGGGGCCTTGACAGCCTTTTCAAAGGATGTAAGCACTCCGTTTAATCCCCCCTTTTCAAGGAGCCTGATAAGAGTCTTTGTGGGACCAAAAAGGTACTTTCCCTCTTCAAAAAAAAGCTCATGCACAAAGCTGCTCGTGCGATAAGAGAGATATTCTCCGATCGGAAGCTTTGTCCTCTGAGTTTTTGTGCGTTCTCGCTTATTTAGCCCATTTTTTTCATCCTTTTCATACAGAAAAAATTCCCAAAGATGCGGAAACTCAAATTCACCAATGAAGTCCCACCACAAGTCCTTTATAGCCTCAGAGCGATTTATCATCCACGCAACATCTTCGTAAGCAAGGCCAGGCCCACTTATATGTACGCCATTATAGCCAAGTCCTCTGAGCACTGCTATGAGGCGAGCCCCAAATTCCAGCCGATCCCTTTTCCCTGGCCCTTTCCAGGACTCCATCCTCGACAACAGTTCATCTGGAAGTACACAGCCAGGTACCACCCCCTTATTTATTGCCCGGGCAAGCCTAGGACTTGGGAGAAATACTGTTCCGTAAACAGGGATATCGATACCAGCTTCTTCCATAAAGAATAAAAGTTCCTGAAATTTCCTCGCATCGAATCCCATCTGCGTGATTACATATTCAGCCCCACTTTCCACCTTCTTCTTGAGCTTGAGATACTGGCCTATGAGTTCACCCTCCAGACGTTTAAACGGACTTACCACACAGCCCGGCCTAAAGGGCATGGGAGAAAGGCGGGTTCCACCACCTGGGGCCCTGGGATCTATTAAAAACCCCTTTTTCATCTGGGAAATCATTTCGAGTACAACGACCGAGTCGATGTCAAATACGGGCTTTGGAATCCCCTTATATCCGTATCTAGGATAATCCCCTGTCAGCACCAAAAGATTCCTCAACCCGTGGCGGTCCAGTTCAAAGAGCTGACTTTCTATCAAATTCCTGTTTTTATCCTTACAGGAGAAATGGATTATTGGAGTGATCCCCAGGGTCTGGATTTCTCGACCAAGTGCGGTTGGAGAAAGTGCCGGATGCCCTCCTGCATTGTCAGTTATTGAGAGTGCGCTAAGTATCCCGTCGTCTACAGCCTTTTGGGCAAAAGAAATTATGTCATCAAGGGCCTTGCCCCTGGAGGCCCTGGCTGGAACAAGCTCAAAGGTATATTTAAAGTCATGGTCCTTTTTCACTGACTCCTCAGCTTCCTTTTATCTCCTATTCTTATGGTAACCCTTTTCATATCGAAATATTCCAAAAGAGGGATCAAATACTTCCTAGACAGCCCGCCAGTGAGATCCCTAAATTCTGGGACTCCGATCTCTCCATGCTTTTTAAGATAGTCAACCAGCTTTCTCTCAAGATCCTCTAATGCTTCTCTGTGGAATATGAGGTCATCTTTTAGCCTTACTAAGGCCCCTTCCCTAATGAGCAAGTCAAGTAAAGAGGCCTTTTGTTTTTCATCACCGTCGAACTTTGATGATGCCTCTTTCCAATTCACAGTCTTTAGGCCCTTCTTCTTAAAGAATGAAAGGATCTTTTCCCTTAATTCTTCCTCAGTTTCACCAAGTAGTACTGAATGCTGTTTGAGCCTCACTATGTCTCGGTCCACTATAACATCATTGTTTGACGACAATTCCTGGAGGGCCTTGGCAAAAAGTCTCTGGTCCAATTCTCTCAGCCGGAGTTTTGAGCAAACCCTGGACCTCAACTCCTCTTTGGAGAGCCCTGGGCTGAGGGGATTTTCACTGTGATATGCCTCGAGGACGTCTACTAGCTCTTTTAGCACACGTACGTAGGCTTCTTGGTGGAGAATACGTCTTCCTTCACCTTCAATGGCAATTGCCAATTTCTTTCCAAAGACATCATTCAATGCCTTTTTTAGGCCCTTTCCATAGAGGCCTGTCCGGATCTGGAGTTCAGTTTCCTGAAGTCCTCTAAGGCCTGCCTGCTTAAGGTGATAGGATATGAGTTCAATGGGGCTACCATCTCGTAGCACCTGCATCTCTTCCCAGAGGTCCTGCCTCGTCCTCCGCCTTCGTCGTGGAAGCGGATTCAGGACCTTGCCGCCACCAATGGTCCTTATTGGTGAATAGCTCCTGATTACAAACCTGTCTCCTGGAAGCACACACACTGGCTCCTCAAGCTTTATCTGGGCAAAGGTCGTAGTCCCAGGTTCGATCTCATCACCTTGAATGAGAATCCTTCCAATGGCCTCTTTAGTACCACAGTGAAAACGCACAGGTGCCCTGTATCTCAGGGGTTTTTCAGCACTTTCAAGGTAGATGAGATCTAAGTCAAGAAGGAAACTCGGTGCAAGACTCCCCCTTGTAGCTACGACGTCTCCACGGTCGACATCTGCCTTTTCAACTCCCTGGAGATTGAGGGCCGTTCTAAATCCAGGCACGGCCTCTGTCTGCTCTTCTCCGTGCATCTGTATCCCACGGATCTTACACTCGATCCCCTTTGGATAGATGGTTGCCTCGTCTCCAACACTAATCCTTCCAGAAATGCTCGTGCCAGTGACCACTGTGCCGAAGCCCTTTTTGACAAATACCCTATCCACAGGAAGCCTATAAGGGCCAACAGGCGGCCGTGGCTCAACCTCTTTGAGGATCTCTTGAAGGGTCTTTAAAAACTCTTCTATCCCCTCGCCTGTTGTGGACGAAACTGACACTATGGGGGCCCCGTCCAAAAAGGTCCCAGTCAAAAACTGGGCAACGTCTTCCTTTACGAGTTCCAGCCATTCCTCATCCACAAGATCCCGCTTTGTGAGTACTACGAGTCCCTTTTTCACTCCAAGGAGCTGACAGATTTCAAGATGTTCCTTGGTCTGGGGCATCACCCCCTCATCTGCTGCTATGACCATGGCCACCACATCCACTCCAGCAGCCCCTGCCACCATGTTCTTCACAAACCTCTCGTGTCCCGGCACATCCACTATGCCCACATGGATCCCGCCCGGTAGCTCAAGACTTGCAAAGCCAAGCTCTATGGTTATTCCCCTCTCCTTCTCTTCTTTTAGCCTATCTGTGTCTATACCAGTGAGGGCCTTTACAAGAGTGGTCTTGCCGTGATCAATATGTCCAGCAGTACCAAGGATTATGTGGGGTCTCATATCAACTCACCTTTGCTCCTGGTTCAACATCTCCTTCAACTGTTATCAGGCGAAGCCCGTGGCTCCCTTTTGCCACGAGCATCATTCCCTGGGACTTTACTCCCCTTAGCTTAACAGGCTTTAAATTGGCACAAATCAAGACCTTTTTTCCAAGTAGATCTTCCTTTGAAAAGTGTTCCTTGATGCCTGCTACAATAATCCTCTCTTCTGGTGCAAGGACTGTGAGTTTGTAAAGCCTGTCTGCCTTTGGGATATCCTCAACAGCCTTGATCTCCGCCACTCTCAAATCTACCTTCTGAAAGTCCCCAATCTCAATGAGACCAACTTCATCTGCCTTAGGAGTCTTTTCAGTCTTGTCTTCCACCTTCTTTTCTTCCTCCCCTTTGTTCATGGCAAGATTCAGGGCCTTTTCAACCTCATCCTTATTCAATCTTGGGAAAAGCCCTGGAATCTTTTGAATCTTTGTACCCTCTTTCAAGAGCCCAAACGTCTTTGCCCTGTCGAAAGACAGCTCATCTTCAGGGCTACATCCAAGGGCCATTAGGAGCCTCTTTGAGGTATCAGGCATTGCCGGATATACGAGTATGGAGCTTATTCTAAGTGTCTCTAAAAGTGTATAGAGCACTGAATAGAGCGTAGGACGTTTTTCAGGGTCCTTTTGCAGGGCCCATGGCTCTCGCTTTACAATGACCTTGTTCGCAAGATTGAGTGCTTCCCACAATACGCCATATGCCCTATGGGTTTCAAAGGCGTTCATGTGTTCATCCCATTTGGCACTTGCCTCCAGGATCTTTGCCTTTAGCTCAGCCTCCGGGCCCTCTATCTCATTACAGGCTGGGACCACGCCATCGAGATATTTTTCCACCATGGTGAGCACTCTACTCGCGAGGTTGCCAAGGTCATTGGCAAGATCCGCATTTATGCGGGTAAAAAAGGCGTCTACGCTAAAGCTTGCATCGAGCCCAAAAGACATCTCCCTTAACATGCAGTAACGTACGGGATCTTTTCCAAAGACAGAGACCAGGGTCTCGGGGTTCACCACGTTTCCCAGACTCTTAGACATCTTGGTCTCTTTTATCTTCCAATAACCATGGACATGAAGCCCTTTGTATGGCGTAAGGCCCAAGGCGCGAAGCATGGTTGGCCAGTAAATGGCATGTGGTTTCAAGATGTCCTTTGCAATTACGTGGTGACAGTTTGGCCAGAAACGCTTAAAGTTCTCACCATCGGGATATCCTAGACCTGTAAGGTAATTGATGAGTGCATCGAACCAAACATATGTCACAAACCCATCATCAAAGGGAAGCTCTATTCCCCACGTAAGCCTCTCCTTTGGCCTCGATATACAAAGGTCTTCAAGGGGTTCCCTCAAAAAAGAGAGGACCTCGTTTCTATAACGCTCAGGGGTTATGAAATCTGGATTCTTTTTGATGTGATCGATGAGCCAGTCCTGATACTTACTCATCTTAAAGAAATAGTTCTTTTCTTTCAGATACACCGGCTCAATTCCATGATCAGGACACTTTCCATCCACGAGCTCTCTTTCCATATAGAAGCGTTCGCAACCATAACAATATAGTCCTTCGTATTCTTTAAACTCTATGTCTCCGTTTTTATAGACAATATCTAGCACACGTCTTACGGTTTCCACATGGTCTGGATCAGTAGTACGAATGAACCTGTCTGGCTCACATCCAAGGATGGGTAGAAGGGCCCTAAAGTTTGCACTGATCTTGTCTGCATACTCCTTTGGAGACTTCAGCCCAGCATTGGCCGCTGCCTTGACAATTTTATCTCCGTGTTCGTCCGTCCCAGTCAAAAAGAAGGTTTCATCTCCTTTAAGACTGCGATAACGCCTAATACAATCTGCAACTACTGTGGTATACCCATGCCCCAAATGGGGTTCTGCATTCACATAGTATATCGGTGTAGTAATGTAGTATCTGGACTGTTCCTTCATTTTAACCCTCTTTATTTCCCCTTTTTCCCTGTTTCTTCTTTTTTGATCTTTTTTTACTGCCACCTTTGTCTTTCTTAGAAGAACTCCTTGCCCTGTGTTTCCTAGAACCCCTTTTAGCCTGTCCGTGACCGGCATTTTTCGAACCGCTATCTCTCTTGGATCCTCTGGAGTCCTTGACTTCCTGCTCCTCTTTCATAGGAGTCATTGGGGTTTGTTCTTCCTCTTCAGGTGGCAAATCTTCATGAGACGCTACGAGGACAAGCTCTGTCTCCACCTCTCCATCCTCTCCTACAGGCAGTTCCGCTTCTTCTCCATCTGGCAGAAGAACTGTCACAGTACCCTTTAGCACATTTTGCCTGATGACCTTGGCCTCGCCTGTCTTCAATTCAATAGACTTTCCAAGAGATGGAAGTTCTGCCTGCAGATCCTTGTAGGTCTCATACTCAAAGGTGAGGCAGCATAGAAGCCTTCCGCAGATGCCCGATATCTTGTTGGGATTCAGGGGAAGGTTCTGAGCCTTGGCCATCTTTATGGATACTGGGGCAAATTCCTTGATAAAGGTTGCGCAGCAGACCTCTCTACCGCAACAACCGATTCCGCCCACCATCTTGGCCTCGTGCCTCACGCCTATTTGACGCATCTCAACCCGAGTCTTCAGACCCCTTACAAGGTCCTTGACGAGTTCTCTAAAGTCCACACGATTTTCTGCGAAGTAATAAAAAGTGATCTTCTTTCCGTCGAATTGGCGCTCTACCCTGACGAGCTTCATGGCAAGCCCATAGTGGCGCGCCCTTTCATCGCAGAACTTCCAGGCCTGTTTCTCTCTTTCAAGATTGTCAAAATAGCTTTCTATTTCCTCTGTGCTAGCCAATCTCTCAATTGGAGGAGGAAAATTTTGAGGGGGTAGATCTACCTCGATGGGTCTCTCAATCACTTGTCCGACCTCGAGCCCGTGCTCTTGAGGTACTACCACCCATTCGCCTTCATCAAGATCGAGGTCTTTTACAAGAAAATGTTCAGGTGGCCTATAAGGCCTTATGCTAACTCGTACGATCTTTGCCATGTTCACCAAACCAAAACAGTATTGCAAAATTGCCAGCGTATTCGAGATTTATACCACGTCTTGCCATGTTTTCTAGTTCTGAAAGCTGAAATGAATATTGACAGAGGTCTGACTCATGAAACTTTCCTGACAATTCAATGAGAAAATCCTTGTATTCATTATTGATTAAAAGATTATCCAGCTCAGCATCGTTTCCCACTGTCTTAATCAGGAGCAAATCCCTTGCGAGGACCTTTAAACACAACAAGAGTTCAAAAAAATCCTGGCGTTCCTGTGCGGAATCCTTGGATAATTGAAAGGCATTGGAAATAGCCGCTGCTTCTTTTCCCCTCTCATAATAGAGGGAAAGAATTTCAAAAATCCTATTCCTTTTTTCTATTATCTTACTGGATTCATTGTCCTCGATTCCATTTACTGTCACTTCATTGACGTACAACTCGAATCGGCTCAACTCCGTAGGGGCCTCAACAGCATAGGGGGAAATACGCTCAACGCCTACACTCAAGCGCTGGCATCTAGAGACAATCGTTGGCAATAGCTGATCTATGGAGCCCACTGTGAGGAAAAAAATATTATTTGAAGGGGGTTCCTCCAGGGTCTTTAATAGGGTATTTGCTGCGTCTGAGTTCATTTTCTGGGCCTCTTGGATAATTATGCACCGCACTTGCCCCTCAAGAGGTGGGTATTTAAGTCCGGAGACTAGGTCTTTAATCTGATCGATCCTTATGAGATCCTTCACAGGTTCAATTAAAATAAGATCGGGATGGACCCTAGCAAGCACCTTTTTACAAGAAATACACTCTCCACACGGAGCAGATGTATCTGTGTGCCTTGCCATACACAATAAGAGCATGGAGAGCCTTTCGGCCTCTTGAATCCTTTGTGCAGGGCTACTGCCTTCAAGTATATAGGCATGTGAGGTCCTCTCGGATTCGAGTATTCTGGAAAATACCTCCACCAGGTCCTTCATTTTTCCCAAAGACCCTTCTGTCCTATATCCTGTGCCTTGAAATCGTGCTCTCTTACGTCAGATTGCCCTCTAAAAAGTCCATCTAGCAGATCTTCCCTAATACCTGGGAGGAAAAAGGAGCGCTCAAGTAGACTCTGATATTTTGTCCAGTTATAATCATCAGTTGGATTTTCTTCTTTTAACCCTTGAAGGAAGTTCAGCTTGGCATCAAGATCATCAATCAAGTGCAATACCAAGGCCTCTTCAGTCATAGGTAGCACCGGACTGCCAAACTCCTTGTGACCATGGTGACTGAGGATCATATGTAAAAGGAGTTTTGCCTTTTGTCCTTCTTTGTCCATACAGGTCAATGCCAAAAATCTCTCTATGATGTTCGTGCCAATTACCAGGTGTCCTAAAAGTCTGCCCTTGTCCGTATAATCTATTGGAGGGGCGTCGTAAGAAAATTCCTCTATCTTTCCAATGTCATGGAGCAGTGCTCCACAAAGGAGTAGATCTGAATCCAACCAGGGATAATACCTGGCGATCATCTTTGCCAGTTTTGCTACGGACAGAGTATGCTCCAAAAGGCCACCAATATAGGCATGATGCATCCTTTTTGCCGCAGGAGCGCGCTTGAATTCATCCTGAATTGTCTTGTCTGCAAATATGGCCTTGAGCAGGTTATTTAGTTCTCTGTCCTTTATTGATTTGAGGATGCGTCTAAACTCATCCCACATGGCATCTATGGAAAATTTTGTATGAGGTAGGAAGTCTTTGATATCAATGAGACTTTTGTCCAGGCTCTTTACCGACAATACACGAAGTTGAATCTGGGCTTTAAAGGCCTGAGAAACCCCCTTAATAAAAATATAATCTCCTGTATCAAATGAATTAAAGGCAGCCACTGCCCCATCCCAAATCCTGGCTGCAATCCGCCCAGTCTTGTCTGAAAGGCTCATTGCCACATAGGGATCACCATTTTTGGTCTCGAGGAGGGATTTTTCTTCTACAAGGAAGACCCCTTGGACCTCCTGGTTTGCATCCTTTATATCAGAAACATAACTACCCTTTTTTATTTGAGAATTCATATTTCTTCAGTCCTAGTGTCTTTTGTAGACGAAATACAGTCTATAGCCCTCTAAACCTTCAATCTTAAGCCTTTAAACGTATCCCTTGTGGTCAATCACCAACTTCAAATCCATGACACACAGGCCACCGTCTTCCACAGCAAAGGGCCTTACTGGTTATCCTTGGGCCCATGGGGGCCTGGCGCCTTTTGTATTCACTTTTAATTATCATTCTAACTATCCGTTCTACCACTTCTCTGGTGAACCCCATATTCACAATCTCTTCAACTGTCATACCATCCTCGATGTAGGCCTTGAGGACCTTGTCTAGCAAACTATAGGGAGGAAGGTCATCTTCATCTCTCTGTCCAGGTCGAAGTTCGGCTGTAGGCGGCTTTTCAATGACCCTTTTGGGAATGATCTCCTTTTCCCTATTTATAAATTCTGCAATTTCATAGACCAGGCTCTTTGGGCAGTCTGAGATAAGGGAAAAACCTCCACTCAGGTCCCCATAAAGGGTACAGTAGCCAACTGCAAGCTCGGACTTATTGCCTGTACTCAATACCAAGTGACCGAACTTGTTCGATATTGCCATGAGGATATTTCCCCTGATCCTGGCCTGTAAATTCTCCTCTGTGACATTCCATGGGGCATCCTTAAAGATGGGACCGAGACTCCCTATATAGGCATCAAACATCTCTTTAATGGGCACGATGTGGGTCTTTATGCCCAAATTTTTTGCAAGCGCTAGGGCATCTTCAATACTTTCTTGCGACGTAAACTCCGAAGGCATGAGTACGCCCAGGACCCTATCAGGACCTAGGGCTGATTGGGCAATCGATGCAGTGAGGCTAGAGTCAATACCTCCGCTAAGCCCTACTACGACCTCTTTAAAACCACATCTATCCATATAGTCTACCAAGGCCATTTTGAGGGCGTAAAAGGCCTGTTCTGGATGGCTAGTGGAAATTGCATGGACTGGCCCCACCTTGGCATCTAGGTCTACTATGGCTAGACCTTCTTCAAAGGCTGGCAATTGGCTGAAAACATGACCATTTTCATCCATTACAAAACTTGCCCCATCAAATACCAGACAATCCTGTCCCCCCACTGAATTACAGTAAACTAAAGGCGTATTTGACTTGGTGACAATAGAGTTTGCGATACGGATACGTTGCTCAAATTTCCCTAGGTGAAACGGTGATGCACTGACGTTTATCAATACATCTATTCCCTGCTCCACCAGGTCACTAACTGGATCCTCACTGTATCTACACTCTGGGCAAAGTTCCTGATTAGTCCAAATGTCCTCACACACTGTAAGGCCAAATCGAAGCCCATTAAACTCTACTGGGCTAGAACATGATCCTGGTTCAAAGTAGCGGGTCTCGTCAAATATATCATAGGCTGGAAGGAGACGCTTGTGCGTAGTGTGTAAGACCTTTCCATTGGCAAGCAGGCTAACTGAGCTAAAGAGGGGCTTTCCTGTACTTGAAATATTTTCAGAAAAATGGCCAAGTATCAAACCGACTTCATTTACATTATTCACCAATCGCTCAAATACTCTTTCTTGTGCCTCTATGAATTCCCGCCTTTCAAGGAGATCCTGTGGCGGATAGCCACTAAGTGCAAGTTCAGGAAAGACGATTAGATCAACTCCCTTTTTTTGAGCATATCGATATTGGGAAAGGATCTTTTCAAGATTCTTCTCAAAGGCTCCAATCCTATAATTTATCTGAGAAACTGCGATCTTCACTGGATCATATCCTCATTTCTTCTTTTTTATTTATTATTTGCTCTTTTTTCTATCTCCTAAACCCTGCGTGGCAAAAGGGAGTAACAGGTAGAAGGCAGAAGGTAGAAGGAAGAAGCAAGCCCTGCCTGTACAAAAGCCCGATGCGCTCCCTTCTAGCTTCAACTCAAAACTTCCAAAGCTCTTTTCCTTCAACTCAACACTCAACACTTAAAACTCAACACTTCTGAAATGCTCAAAACTCAAAACTCAAAACTTTTAAAGTCCTTTTCCTTCAACTCAACACTCAAAACTCAAAACTCAAAACTTTTAAAAGACTTCTCCCTTCTACCTAGTACCGCACATCCCTTTTTTCATCCACGAGGGTGACGAACCAGGTCGTCATGAAAGTTTAAGTATATATAAAACTTAAAATTATACATTATGAAAAGCCAGTGTAAATCTAAACAAAAGATCGAATACGTCCGCGCAAAAGTAGAGTCGTCATCCTAGGTTAGGGAGCTCACAGAGTCACAGAAGATGTAGGACAAAAGGGACGCATAGGCACTAAGCTGCTCACCCTCCTGGAAACGAACAAGATTTGTAAAACTCGTAGCCCCTTTGGGGCTCCAAAGGTGTTTTTTAACTGAGAGATCCCAAACCTATTTATCTATCGGATGGTGTGTATGCCTTGGGCTCATAAGATGGATTTAGGTGAAAGATTCCTGGAAGATTTCTATATTGTTCATTGTAGTCTAGACCGTATCCGACCAGAAAGCCCCTTGGGACATCAAATCCCACATAGTCAACGTCAACCTCCACCTTCCGCCTCTCCCTTTTATCTATGAGGCAGCATACCTTTACTGACAAAGGCCCCTTGAGTGCGAGGACGTCCTTTAAATATTTTAAGGTGTATCCTGTATCCACGATATCCTCTACCACAAGGACGTGTTTGCCTCCGATATCAAGCTCTATGTCCTTAGAAAAGGTAATCCTGCCCGATGAATCCGTACCGCTCCCATAGCTCGAAAGCCTCACGAAATCGATCTTTACAGGCATATTTAGGGCTCTGGCAAGATCAGCCAGGAAAATAAAGGCCCCTTTCAAAATGCCTATCAAAATGAGTTCTTGCCCACTGTAATCACGATTTATTTGATCGGCTAACGCCTTAATTTTATTGTCAATCTCATCCTTCGAGATTATCTCTATGAGTTCATCTCGCGTCTCAGACATGACTAATCTCCAATTTTGTGATATTTAAGCCTGTACTCCTTGACATGAAGTACTTTGATATTAATTTCATTTGTTATAAAGCTAAACACTTTATTTGACAAGGAGGAAGTAATATGCCCATATATGAATTTGTGTGTAATAATTGTAAAAAAACCTTTGAAAAATTTGTAATGTCTCACAGAGACATAAGAGAAATCAGTTGTCCAAAATGTGGCTCTAACGAGGTCCAAAAGCTCCTCTCCAACTTCAGCTGCGGCTGTGGATCCAGTTCTTTTGGAACCCTCGGAGCAGGATGTGGTAATACCTCATCCACACGTTTTGGGTGAGCATAGTCCAATAAGCCCGGGCGTTGCCCGGGCCTATCTTTCAAAACAACGGGAGATACATAAATGCTTCAAATAGAAGATCTTTGGGTAGAGGTTCAGGGCAAAGAGGTACTAAAAGGCATCAATTTGCACATAGGCAAGGGAGAAACCCATTGTCTTTTTGGCAAAAATGGTTCAGGGAAAACCACCCTCCTAATGACCATCATGGGTTTTTCTGGTTACAAGGTACGCCACGGGAAAATCATATTTAAGGGGGTAGACATCACCCATCTTCCCATAAATGAAAGGGCAAAATTGGGAATTGGAATCTCATTTCAGCGCCCCCCCACATTAAGGGGCGTAAAACTCAAAGACCTCCTTCAAATCTGCGGTGATGACAAGGGCCTTGGAAGAAGGCTAGCTGTTTCATACGGATTTGATCACTTCCTCGACAGAGATGTCAATCTTGGCTTTTCAGGTGGAGAGATAAAAAAATCAGAACTCCTGCAACTCCTTACCCAAAACCCTGACCTCACACTGTTGGATGAACCAGAGTCTGGGGTGGATATGGAAAATCTAGACGTAATTGGAAATATGATTGGAAAACTCCTCCAAAAAGACATTCACAAGGGGAGAGAAAAATCTGGGCTCATCATCACCCACACTGGATTCATCTTGAACTATGTTACCGCAGATAAAGGGCATGTAATGTTGAATGGCCAAATATATTGCCAGGGAAACCCAGTAGAGATATTCCAGGGAATTCAAAAATACGGATATCAAGAGTGCATTAAGTGCATGCAATGTAATGTATAAAGGAGGAACCATGGCCTCGAACGATAAGGAGCTTTTGGAAAAATTCATACCTGCCTCCGAGGTTGAAGGTATTAAAAGTGTTGAAGAACTCGAGGAAGAAGAGATAAAAAAACTCAAAGAAACTGGCTTTCAGCCCGACGAATCTGGGCGCATAGGGAGTTTCATACAGACAAACTGTAGCGTTGCCCACTGTGATTGTTCCGTGCCTGGAGTGGAGCTTTTACCAGTTACAGACGCATTAAAAAAGTATGATTGGCTCGAAGACTATTGGTGGAAGCTTGTATCCAAAGACAAGGACATTTTTACAGAAGAGACAGATCAGCACCTAGATAACGGCTATTTCATTAGGGCAAAGGCCGGAGAAAAGGTTGTATATCCGCTACAAACCTGCCTTTACATCCGTAGCGATAATGTTGCCCAAAGGGTGCACAACATCATAATCGCAGAAGAAGGCTCAGAACTCCACGTAATCACTGGCTGTGCCACACACCCTCACCTCACTTCAGGTCTTCATATAGGAATAAGTGAGTTTTTCGTCAAAAAAGGGGCCAAGCTCATATTTACCATGATCCATAACTGGGGTGAAAATGTATATGTAAGGCCGAGAACTGGCGTGGAGGTGGAAGAAGGCGGCCTATTTATGTCTAACTACATATCGCTCAAGGGAGTCAAATCTATCCAGACATACCCAGTTGCCACTTTGAAGGGGAAAGGCGCAGTTGCAAGATTTAATTCTGTGGTTGTCGCCCCCCAAGACTCCCTACTGGACATAGGCTCCAAGGTAATACTCGAGGCCCCAGAGACCAAGGCAGAGATCATATCCCGCACAGTGTCTAATGGAGGCACTGTTATCGCCAGAGGCCATCTCGTTGGAAAGGCCAAAGGTGCAAAGGCCCACTTGGAATGTCAGGGCATGATACTCGCAGACAATGGAATTATTCACGCAATCCCAGAGCTCGAGGCCCATTTGGATGACGTAGACATGAGCCACGAGGCAGCAGTTGGAAAGATAGCGCAGGAAGAGATAGAATACCTGATGGCAAGGGGATTGTCTGAAGAAGAGGCAGTTGCCACTATTGTCAGGGGCTTTCTCGATGTCAAGATCGAGGGCTTACCACCAGAGCTGGAAGAGGAACTCCAGCGTGCTGTTTCAGAGTGCCAGCATGGAATGTAGACCAGATTGTACCCTCTACATCCTGCATGACAAATTCGAAAAACACAAAATACTTGCTGTATCTTGGCAATACAGTTAAAAAGACGATCTTGCTTCTCTTTTAATAAGGTAGAAGGTAGAAGGCACGGCTTGCTTCTTCCTTCTACCTTCTGCCTTCTACCTGTTAAATCAGGCGTATTATCCCAACGGGTATTTTCCCGTAAATCAGGCAGCTTTAAGACTTGCCGAAGATGTAATATAAAAAAAAGGCTTATCAAACCCATGATCTGATCTCTAATCTTCCCCATTTAACCAAAAGGCCGCTTATTAGAGCGGCCTTTTGGTCTGTAACTACCATATCTTGATTTAGGGGAGCAAAATATTAGTCAAAGGCCTTCTCAACCTTCCATTCTTTCCAAACATTTCCAACAAGGTCTTTACCTGGCTTAAGTGTCGGCTTTCCAGGTTTCCATCCTGAAGGTGTTGCTTCAGTACCCTTTGATTCGCGTACAAGCTGAAACGCCTTTATCTGCCTTAAGGTTTCTTCAATATTGCGCCCTACAGGAGGAGACAGCACCTCATAGCCCTGAACAACCCCGTCTGGGTCTATAATGAAACGGCCTCGTACATCTACCCCTGCCTCGCTGTCATAAACACCATAAATAGTTCCTACCCTGCCACCCCCATCTGATAGCATGGGGAAAGGAATCCCGCCTTCTACCATTTTTGAAAGTTCATTGTCATTCCACATCTTGTGCACAAACATACTGTCAACGCTCATTGCCAGGACTTCCACACCCAACTCTTTCAACTCGTCATATTTTGCAGCAACTGCTGCCAATTCAGTGGCTCACACAAAGGTAAAATCACCTGGATAGAAACAGAGAAGCACCCATTTGCCCAGATAATCCGACAGCTTTACATTGACAAAATCCCCCTTGTAAAAAGCAGGGGCTGAAAACTCCGGTGCCTTCTTACCTACTGCTATCATTGTTCTCTCCTCCTCTTCAAAAATTGTTTCTGGTTGGTTTGGTTCTGTCTTCTCTTCACCAACAGGGGCGCCTGTTGGCCTTGCACATGCAATTTTGAGTTCTTCTGCCATGATTTACCTCTCGTACGCGTTTTTTGGCCTTTGACTTTTATGAATGGAGAAAAGTCTATTTTTTAAGCTAATCATGCCATAGGACTCGTCAAGGCTGGCTCACTCGTTATCAGGAGTCCGTCGAGATCCTGTAGCTGTAAAAATTTTGAGCAACAAGCTTTTTTCTCTGACAAGGTCCTGATTCATTGTAAGACAGACCAAAACAGGCAGAGAATAGTTAGGAAATGGCCTTGGATTTTTCAGTAAAAAGGACCAACACTGGTACGATAACGACTGTTGCAATAACGGCCGTAATGAGGCCCCCGATCACAGTAATGGCAAATGGTTGAAATATCCTTGATCCAACGGTTGTACCTATAGCTGTAGGTATCAATGCCGCTATTGTTGTGAAGGTGGTGAGTAGAATTGGTCTCAATCGAACCGAGACCGCCGACATCAATGCCTCTGCAATGCCCATTCCTGACAATACCTTTTTATTACAGTAATCAATCAGCACAATGGCATTGTTCACGGAAATACCGGCCAACGTCACTGCCCCCATACCCACTGATACGTCCAGACTGTGCCCTGTAATAAAAAGGGCGAGGACTGCTCCCACGAGGGCAATGGGTATTGTGACCAGGATGATGAGGGGCTGGCTCCAGGATCCAAACTGCATGACCATGATAAAGTATATGAGGACAACTGCGCAGAGGATGGCAAGGAGCATCTCAAACGCAGTCTTGATAACGACATTGTATTGGCCGCTGATCTCTATGCTGTATCCTTGGGGTAGGGAAACAGACCGCAGCCTGTCCTTCAACCGTGACACCACTGCCTGGATATTGCCATCTAACTCTGCAATAATCGTAACTTCACGCTGCCCATTGATATGGGTAATTGCAGATGGGGCATTGCGAATGCGTATGTCAGCGATTTGTTCTAGTGGGACCATACTCCCGTTCGGAGTGCCAATTGGCATCTTTCGAAGGGCCTCGAGGTCTGAGGCGTACTCAGGGTCCGTTTTGACAATGACTGCTACTTCCTGCCTGTTACGGAAGATCTTAGTGGCCTCAACGCCATTTCGAGCGGCCTGAAGGGCATAGAGGACCTCAGACGGTTCCAGACCGTAGAGGGCCAGTCGATCATGGCGTAACCGGACATCGATTTCAGAGGCCTTTACCTTTGTATTGTTTATCACATTTGAAATGGCAGGATCACTGGAGAGGATGTTTTCTACTTGTCCAGCCAGAAAAGCTAGTTTTTCAGTGTCAACACCGTAAATGGTTATTCCGAAGAGTGCTGGAAGCCCTGAGAAACTCTCGTCTATCTTCTCCTGAGTGGGCTGGTGATAGAGAAAGACGCATCCCTCAATCTTTGAATACGCCCTCTTTAGAGACTCAATAATCTGTGCTGCACTGCGACTGCGCTCTGTTTTCGGCCTTAACTTGATGAGTAATTCCCCCTTGTTTACGCCCTCTATTTGATAGCCGTTTTCTGGCGAGCCATTCCTTCGATAAACGCATGATACCCCTGGGTCTTGAAGGGCTATTCTATCCAATATCTCCCCAATACGATCGCTTTCAGCAAGGGAAGTGCCAGGGGGCATGATGTACTCGATGAGAATAGCGCCCTCGTCCATAGGCGGAAGGACTGCCGCCTTTCCCATAAAGGCCAAAAGCCCTGCCCCACCTAGTGAGATCAGAGCGACAATAATGACTGCTGCTCTGTGCCTAAAAGAGAACTTCAAGATTGTTTGCAACCTTCCATGGACAAACCAGAGCAAGCGTTGTCCCAAGAAGCCTTCCTGCTGAGTCAAGGCCTTCGTGCTCCTACTGAATAGAAGGGGCACCAGGGTTAAAGAAAGGAGGAGCGACACCACTAGGGCAGAGCTTATTGTCAGACCAAAGGGTCTTAGAAAAAGCGATGCTATTCCAGTCACCACAATGAGGGGGATAAAGGCCGCCACAGTGGTAAAGGTGCCTGAGGCATCAGGGCCAGCGATTTCCGCAGCCCCCTCTATGGCCGCTTCCTTAGGATCGCTTGTTGTCTTGCCATGACGAAATATGTTCTCTGCCACAACAATGGCGTCGTCCACTATCATACCTATTGCAAGTGCCATTGCCGTCATGGTAATCACATTGAACCCCAGGCCCAAAGAGCGCATCACCGCAATGGTGGCCAGGAGCGTAAGCGGGATTGTGATGCCAACTATGAGGGTGGGCCGAAGGTCTCCCAGGAAAAAATATAGCACCAATACAGCCAGGAGCGCGCCAACAAAAAGGTCCTGGACTATCTCGCTACGAGACTCGAGGATGATCTCAGACTGGTCATAGAACTTCTTTACAGTAGTCCCCTCTGGCAAAAGGTCCTTTAGCCCCAAAAGCACCTTGTCAACGTCCCTAACAACATCGATGGTACTGACCCCAGGCTGTTTATGGACTATGAGGGCAACTGCGGGTACGCCATCCCCCCTAACCACATAATGCCTTGGTACCCTGCCCTCCTGCACCTCTGCCACCATACCAAGAAGGACTGGGGCCTCACGGTTTCTTGTCACAGGGATGGACCGGAGGTCTTCAAGGGTTTTCAATCTGGCATCACCGCGAATCAAATATTCTTTGCCAGACCGCTCTATGAAACCTGCCACTGCCGTAAGGTTGTGTCTCTTTAAGGCAGTTATGACCTCTGTGATGGAGATGTGAAACCAGGCCAGGGCCTCAGGCCTCAAAGTCACTATAAAAGCCTGTCTGTCGCCCCCTATGACATCGACCGAAGATACTCCTTCGACGCTCATCAGTCTGCCTGCAATGGCATGCGAGACTGTATTTCGCAGGGTGACTGGGTCTCCACCTCCGTAAAAGACGTATCCAGAGACCTCCTGCAGAGTTGTGTCTATATTTTCGAGCCTTGGTCTCACACCTTGAGGCAGGATGTTTCTCACTCTGGCCAGTCTTGCCTGCACCAGTTGTCTGGCATCCCTCACAGTGGTCCCCCAACTGAACTCCGCCGTAACCAGTGAAAGCCCCTGGACAGACATAGAGGCCACGCGCTTTATGCCTGGGATGGTGCGCATCTCATCCTCCACAGGCCTGGATACGAGCATCTCCATGTCTTCAGGAGCAGCTCCAGGATAGTGCGTTATGATGTTGACTACTGGGACCTCGAGGTCAGGGAAGAGGTCTACAGGCATGTGCAAAAAGGAATATGCACCACTGAACACAATAAAAACCACTAGAAGTACTGTGGCAGTGGGGTAGCTTGTAATAAACTTCAAAAAGGCGCGCATCAGTCTGCCACCTTATAGGCCTTGGAGAAATCGCGGTAGAAAAGCTCATATGCACCGCGAACCACCACTTGGTCTTCAATGGAAATACCTGAGACTATCTCGATCCAGCCCCCCTGTTCGAGTCCGATCTCCACCGCCTTTTTCTGGTATCCCTTCACGTTTTTTACAAATACATAGGCCTTGTCCTGTTCATCATGCACTACAGCATCCTCTGGGACCGAAAGCACCCCCTTTCGGGTTTTGAGTACGATCCAGCCGGAAACACCCTCTCCAGGCCTGAGAAGATCATCGATCTCATCTCCTTCAATCCAAACAACAGTGGCCCCCCCTGGAGAGCGTTCAGGCATCACCCTCTGGACAGTCCCTGATGTCTCAACGCCAGAGGCCCCGTAAACCTCCACTCGCTTTCCCACTAACGAGACCCCAGGAGGCGGAAAGAGACGTGCAGTAATACGAAGCCCAGTAGATATGACATCTGCTAGGTGCACTCCCCTGTCCACTTCTTGACCCACATGGACCCTTCGGTTTGTAAATATTCCATCCATAGGGGAACGGACAAATAGGGCGTGTTTAAGCGCAGCCAATCTCTGTTTAGAGGCGGAAAGTTCACATTTGAGCTGATCCAGATGTTCCTGAGCCGTCAGGAGGTCTTCGCGCTTCACCATCTTTTCCGCCACTGCCCTCAGCCTTGTCTTCACTATGGTCTCTGCCCTTGATACCTGGCTTTCCAGGGCCAAGACGCGTTGACTGAGCAGTGCCTCCTCATGGGCGACCCTTGGCCCTCCCAATGTAAACAGTACGTCGCCTTTGCGTACATGGGCCCCGTCTTGGGCCTCGATAGAAGTGATCCTTCCATCCACAAGTGGATTAATCCTTACTATGCTCTTTGTTTCTACCTGGCCAAACCAGCGCAGGCGCTGGACAAAGTCTCGCCTCACTGGGTGTTGGGCCTCAATGGTGATGAGGCGTGGGAGGGTTGAGATGGGAACAATGTTCTGTCTGCTTTTAAAGGCATTGAGCCACAGAGCACCACCCAGGACTGCAACTATGGCAATCAATGTCAGCGTGCCTGTTGCATATGATTTCATGGCGCCTCCCCCCACATCCTTTATTCACCAGAGGTCACAGCATCCCTTTTCCCCATAAGGACGTACATGAGCACAGGGAGGACAACGAGCACCAGTGGAAACTGGATGAAGAGTCCGGAAATAATACTGATTGCAAGAGGCCTGAGCATGGCCGCACCCTGACCAATGCCCAGAGCCAGGGGCATAAGGGCCAGGATCGCTGCTACTGTGGTCATGCCTATGGGACGCATACGATTCCTTCCAGCCAGTATCATGGCCTCCTTCATGGATATTCCTTTGGGGGATGACGAATATTCTGAGAGGAAAAATATGGCGGTCTCTGTCACTATCCCTATGATCATGGTCATCCCCATCATGGAGGATATGTTGATCTCAGTACCAGTGAGCCAGAGCCCAACGAATACGGCAGAAAGGGAAAACAGCGTATTTATTATGACGCAAAAGGCTATGCGAAAACTCTCATACAAGAACAGTAGCACTAGAAAAACCAGGACCACTGCTGCCAAAAATACCGCAACAAGCCCTTTGAATGCGATCTGCTGCTGTCTATAGAGCCCGCCTAGTTCGTAGTAGACACCCTTGGGGAGCAGGCCTGGCCGCTCTAGCACCTTCTTTACGTCATGTATGACAGATCCCATGTCCCTGCCACTAATGCGGCCAGTGACCGCCACCATCAACTTTAGATCATCCCTTGTGATCTGTGGCTGACCAGTCAACACCTCCACCCTGGCAATGCGCTTAAGCGGAAAGATATGTCCATCAGCAGCCCTCAGACGAAGCGCCTCAATGTCTTTTTCTGTGGTTCGAAACTCTTCAGGTATCCAGACCCTCACCCCCACCATCTTTGGGGTCTGCTGGATGTGTGTGGTGACAACCCCATGGAGATAATGGGACAGCATGGCAGTGACAGCCTCTGGGCGGATGCCTTCGAGGGAGGCCTTGTCCCTGTCTACGTGGACCACGATGGCATCGCCAGCAAGCACGATCCCATCCTTTACATCCACCACACCTGGGATTCTCCTGATGGCATCTGCCACATTCGGCGCAAGCCTTCTGAGTAATCCCTCATCATCGGAAAAGAGCTTGATCTCTATGGGCTGAGGCACGGCTGTGAGGTCTCCTATGAGGTCCTCCATAAGCTGTGCCATTTCCACCTCTATGCCAGGCACCAGCCTTTCAATCCTCGTCCTCACCTCATCCATGACCGTTTCTATGGAACGCCTTGGTGGTGGATTAAGACGCACGAAAAAATCTCCCTCATTGGCCTCGGTAATAGAGCCTCCGAGGGAAAGACCTGTCCGTCTGGAATAGGTCTGAACCTCAGGGGTCTGCCTGAGTATATCCTCTACCTGACGGAGCAGCCTATCAGTCTCAGTAAGGGAGGTACCAGCAGAAGTGCGGTAGTCTAGGATAAAACCTCCCTCATCCATTTTCGGCATGAATCCAGAGCCCAGGTGCCGGTATGCAAGCCACCCAACTCCTACAAGCGCCAATATCACCGGAAGCACCAACAGTGGACGATCCAAAACAAATTTCATAAGTCGCTGATACCATGACAAAACCCCATGCATCCCCATGCCAGATTCTTCTGCCCGGCCCTTTTGGGACTTAAGCAGATACCCTGCTAAAAGTGGTACTCCAAGCCATGCCACAAGGTATGAAACAATGAGACTAGAGGCCATGGTAAGAGAAAGTGCCTTGAAAAAGGCCCCAGTTACCCCAGTAAGAAAGGCAAGAGGCAGGAAGATGATGGTAGTAGTCGTTGATGAACCTGCAAGGGGCTTGGTCATCTCCCTTACCGACAAGGCAATATTGTTTTTGGGCTCGCCTCTCCCTACCAACCTCCTTACGATGTGCTCTTCCATGACGATCATATCGTCGATTATCAACCCAACCGCCGCAGCCAGCCCCCCAAGGGTCATGATGTTGAAGCTCATGTGAAACACCTTTAGAAGGAAGATAGTGGCAGCAAGCACACTGGGCACCATAATTGCCGCGATCAGTGTCATTTTTACGTTTCGTAGGAACAACCACAGAATCAGCACAGCAAAGATCAATCCAATGAGGACAGCGTCCCTCACGCTTGCCGCAGAGGCGAGGATGAGTTCACTCTGATCATACCAGTTGGCAATCTTTAGGCCTGCAGGGAGATGGCTGCGAAACTCCTTGAGTTTTTTCTTGCAGTCCAAGGCGATCTGAACGGTGTTTCCGCCTGGCTGCTGAAATACCTGTACAATGACCGCGTCGTGGCCATCGGCTGTTACCCGTATCCACTGAGGGCGAGTTGCCTTAGACACGGTTGCAATGTCTTCAAGGCACACAGGCCATCCTCTCCAGACCTTACAATGGTCTCCTCTATGTCCTTCAGTCCCCTGAGACGGGTATCGGAGATGCCTAGATAGAGCTTGTAGTGATCCTCCATGCGCCCAACAGCCTGGATGACGTTTGAGGCAGAAAGGGCCCTGGCCACATCATCAATAGTAAGTCCTAGGGCATCGATCCGGTCAGGGTCAACCATCACCTGGTATTCGGCCTCTGCGCCGCCCTGGACCCCTATCTTGGCTACTCCCCTTACAGTGGAAAGCAGAGGCCTAAGCTGATAAAGGGCTATGTCACGCAGTTCCACCAACGAGAGCTTGTCTGAGGTGAGGCTGTAGGCGAGGACAGGAAACACAGTGGGGTCCATTCGCCTTACTGTAAACGAGGTGCCAGGGGGAAGAGAGGATCGGACCTGGTTTATATAGGATTCGACCTGAAGCATGGCCGATACCATGTCTTCGCCCCAATCGAAATTTACAGATATGTCTGCACTACCGCGACTGGTGGTGGAGCGTACGCTTCGAACCCCTGGCACTGCCCTTATGGCTTCCTCCACTGGCTGGGTAACCTCGATTACCATCTGATCTGCCGGACGGTCTCCTGCCTCAAGGCTGATCACCACCCGTGGGAAGTCCACGTGGGGGAAGAGGGCCACAGGCATTTGAAAAGAAACGACTATACCTCCAACAGAAAGTACTGTGATGAGAAACAGGATAAAGCGATGGTGCCTCTGCATCCAATGGGTAAAACTCATCTGTTGTCCCCTATCCTCACTGCCATACCGTCAGTCAATTCATAATTGCCAACTGTCACCACTTGATCTCCCACAGAGATACCATCCCCCCAGATCTCTACCTCATTGCCATTTTCTGTCCCCACATGAACAGTATTCAGCCTCGCCTTGCCATCCTTTACGAGGAAGATGATGTACTTGTCTCCAGACGGAAGCACTGCAGAGCGGGGGACGATCAGTGCCTGGCGGGATTCAACCACGATCTTGGCCTTGACATACTCGTTTAGCATCAAAGCTGATTTCGAGTCCATGGTGACAAAGACATCCACTAGTCTAGTTGCGGGATTGATGCTCTGGGATACTGCACGGACCCTACCTGTCACTGAGGGAACCCTGGGCCTATTCACAGGGATTACCACTACCCGAAGCCCTTTTTTTACGAGACTCACATCCTCTGGCTCCACCCCTAGACGGACCTCCACCTCGTTATCCGCCACGATCTCCATGACAGGATCACCAGCAGCCACTAAGGCCCCCTTGGTTTTAAAAAGCCTTGAGACTATCCCATTGGATTTGGAAAAAATTACTATGTCTCCGGCCATATCCATGTTTTTAAGCATCTGTATCTCTGCCTTTGCCTCCTCAAATGCCTGCTGCGCCAGTAAGAGCTCTTCTCCTGTAGCAAGCTTGAGGGCAAATCTCTCCTCCACAGTCTTGAGCCGCTTTTGTGCTGCCTCATATCGAATCATGGCCTTTTCCAAGGTCAATTTTGCGTCTGGGCTAGGGCAGAGTTCGAGGAGCCTGTCACCCCTACGAACTGACTGTCCTTCAGTCACATAGACAGACTTTACATGTACAGCAAAAGGAATTGCCAGGACCTTGGTCTTTCCTGGAGCTGGAATCACTGATCCATAGGCCCAAATGGTCTGTTCAATGGTCCCTTTTCGAATAGGTGCAACCTGGACCAGGGCGCTCTTTTCATTGACCTTGTCACTTTCTGAGGCTAGGGCCAAAGCTTCCCCATCTTTTCCCTGATTGCCCTTTAAAAGGACTATGATTCCAATGGCTAATACCAGTACTACTGCAATAGATGTCTTTACTATGGACCTATGAATTGACTTCATGTTCATCTCCATTCCACTTACCGTCTCTTGTTTCTGGATGGGGCTTTTCATGCCCTACTGGGAATATCCGTCCAGAAGCAGTCTCTAGGGCCACGCCCAGGTCTGTCATCGTGGAATAAAGGTCTAGAAGCCTGAGCCGCTTGTCTATGAGATCCTTTTTTGCATGATAAAGGCTGACTACGTCTAGATTCCCCTGTTCAATTGCCTGTTCAAAGGCATCAACCAGTTTCTGCTGGGCCTCTACTGCCTGTTCCACAGCAGCCATTTCAGCTCTCACGCCCTCCAGTTCCTTTGTCAGAGAAAAGATCTCTGCACGCGCCCCAAAAAGACGGGCAGCATATTCGTCATAGAGTTGCTTCCTTGTAGCCCGTCTAATGGCGATAGTCCCCTGATTGCGGTCAAACAAGGGGATGCTGAACGAAACTGCTCCACCTGTAGTGATGACGTCTCCTGTATCCCTGGCTCGGATGAGGCCTATCCCTATCTTTGGAAACTGTTCAAGGATTGCAGACCTGAGCCTCTCTTCTTGACTCTCATAGCCCTTGCGCAGTGCCATGAGGTCAAGACGTCGATCTTCAAGGCTAGAAGTCAGGTCCGTGAGAGGGATCTTTTCAGGGGGCCAGGCTGTAAGATCAATGCCCCTTTGAAGGGTAACGTGTCTGTCTGGTGGAAGACCAAGGGATCGATTGAGGGCGCATCGCTCCTTTTCCATCTGTCGCCTCAGTGCTGAACGGCTCTGGCGCACATCCTGGAGTGTGGCCTGGGCAGCAGCAATGTCGAGCCCTGTCTTGACCCCCAGGCTCACACCCTTTTTGAGGGCCTCAAGGTTCGAGCTGAGCAGTTCCTCCTCTTCATCAAGGAGCGAGAGCTTTTTTTCGAGCCATGCAAGCCTAAACCAGTGAATTCTAGCTGCCTCAGCAGCCTGCCACTCCTTCCAGGCAATGGAAAGCTCTATGGACTCTGCCTGCCTTTTGGCAGCCCTGATATTGGAACCTCTTAGGATAAGGGCTGTTATTATGTCCCAATCGAGCTGAAGCCCGTAGGCATTTATGGTCCCCTGGGTAGCACCCCCTGTGGGAATCTCCAGAGTCGCGGACAACTGCGGATTGGGCAGGATCCCTGCCTGTAGGATCTGGGCCCTTGCTATGTCTCTACGGTCTCTTATGGCCCTCAATTCCGGGTTGGCTATGACAGCAAGGATAGCGGCCTCATCTGGCGAAAGCCCGTCCCGGTCATCAAATTCCAAGGGTTTCAAGATAGGATGCTGGATCTCATGTGCCTGGACCTTTATATATTTCGTATCTGGAGGCAAAAGACTTTTGTTGACCTCCTTGGAGGTCAGAGGAATGGGGTGATAAACACTACATCCACTCAAAAAGATGGCGATTAAGACGACCATGATACGAGGCATCAGAATCTTCTCCTAATTTGACAATAGTTCAGTCCAGTTTACTCGTCGTTGGCTTCTCCGTCATCAGATTGTTCTGTACAAATTACCTTGCCATCTATGGCATCTACCTTTACCTCGAGGCCATTGTCGAATTCAATTCCGTAAACCACCTGTCCGTTTTCATCTTCCAATTGGGCGTTTATGACGTTTGCATTGGGGTTTTCTGTTTTAGCGATGGAAATAGCCTGATCCTTTGTAATCTTGGCCTTGCTAGCCAGGTACTGACTCTCTTGGGTTTCATTGGCATCCTTTGCCTCTTTTTCATTTACACCATCTTTTACGAAGATCCCAAAATAATTGCCAGATACTGAATTCTGAGACAATGCCTCAAGTCTGTATCCTGCTGCCATCAATTGTTTGACCACCTTTACGCAGTCGTCTCCAGGTACAGCATTTATGGTGCCGTTAAATGACCTGAACGAGGTAACGGTGTAATCAGGGCCTGAAGTGCATTCCATGAATACAGAATCCTGGGAATCCCCTTGACTTGCTGTCCCAAAGGGATTTCCTGCCATGGCACCCCCGGCTAACAGGAGAAATGCCGTTAAAAAAATAAATGTTCTCTTCATCCTTAAGTCCTCCTTTTGGTGCTGTAAACACCGGGTCTCGATGCCTCGTATCGATTGGGGAGAATATGAGATGAAGATTATCTCAAGATTACAAAAAGATTATATTTTGGTAATCACCTAAAGACGAAATAATAAAATAGCTTACTTTAAGCACACAAAATAGATAATACCAAAATGCTTTAGAGACCAAAACAAATTCCTGAATAGAGAAGTCGATTTCAGGATTCAACTGGAAGCACTATAGTAAATTTCGTTCCCTTGCCTGGAGCGCTCTCCACCTGTATATCGCCTCCATGCGCCCTGATTATACTCAGGGAAAGACTCAGACCAAGGCCGCTACCTGGAGTAGAACGGCTCTTATCACCACGATAAAAGCGCTCGAAGATGTATGGAAGATCTTTTTCGTCTATACCGATGCCTGAATCGCCAATTTCTACCAGTACCATCCCATGTTCTTCCCTCTTTAAAGACACCTCGATCCTGCCATTTTCAAGGGAATATTTTATGGCATTGTCCAAAAGGTTTGCAAAGGCACGCTGAAGCCGGTGTCTTTCTCCCTTTATTATGACCTCTCCTTTGGGAAGGGATACCTCAATAGAAAGATCTTTCTCTTCTGCAAGGGGCATAAAGAGGTCAATTGCCTCTTCAATGATCTTTTTTAGGTCAACAGGCTCGAGGGCCATCTCGTTGATGCCTGAATCCGTCTTTGCTATCTCGAGCATGGTGTTGAGCATCGCGATGAGTTGGTCACTTTCCCTTATCACAGATGCTGCTAGCTCCTGATACTCACTCACATCTTTGCCTTTTATCAGGGTTGTCTCTGCCAACCCACGGATACGAGTAAGTGGTGTGCGGAGTTCATGGGCTATGTTGTCAGTAACGTGTTTCAATTCTTTTACAAGGGACTCTATCCTACCGAGCATATCATTAAATGCGATGACCAGGGCCCTTATCTCCTCTCCCTCTCCGCCATAGGGCACCCTTATTCTGAGATCTCCCTTTCCAATCCTTGAGGCTATTGTGGTCACTCTACTCACTCCACTCATGGCCTTTCTAGCCATGAACCATCCTATGAGACCTCCTGAGGTGATCATCACAAAAATTGCGGCTCCAAAGGTCTCCCTGTACCTTTCCATCATGAGTTCATTATTTTTTAATGATCTGCCTACCTCCATCACATAGCCATCTTCCATCTCTTTGGCTACGAGTCTAATCTTATGACTTAAACCATGGGGTGAAATGGTCCTTAGGACTGGCCTATCACTATCCGAATTCATAAGGTCAGGTTTTAGTGGCTCAAGGTACCTACATGCCCCAGCACCTGAGGATGCCACTACCTTCCCGTCTGGAGTCCTCAGACACAAAAAGACATTGTGTGCCCCCTCTGATTCTGCCTCTCGCAGAAATTCCGATCTGAGGGCATCTATACCACCTGTTTTGTAGAGAGACTCAAACTCCTTAATGGAGTTGAGAAGCTCATTTTCTATCTGCCAATGGAGGTACGAAACCAGGTAAAAATAAACCACCAAAAACACCACAAATGTTAGCAGGCCAAATATCATGGAGTACCATAGGGTGAGTCGAAAGGTGACTGTTTTCGAAAGATTAGTCACGTTCTTCCAACACATATCCCACACCACGGATGGTATGTATGAGATCTTTTTGGAAGGGGCGATCCACCTTGTCTCTGAGCTTGCAGATACGCGCCTCTACCACGTTTGTTTGGGGGTCGAAGTTATAGTCCCACACATGCTCCATGATCATGGTCTTCGATACCACCCTTCCGGCATTTCGCATAAGATATTCCAGAAGGGCGAATTCCTTGGGCTGTAGGTCAATATCAACCCCATCTCGAAAGACCCGTCTCCGCACAAGGTCCATCTTGAGACCTCCGACCTGAAGGACCGTAGGATCCTTGGCCCTAGTGGCCCTGCGTATAAGGGCATGAATCCTGGCAACGAGTTCGGAAAAGGCAAAGGGTTTCACCAGATAATCATCTCCCCCTGTCTGAAGCCCCTTTACGCGGTCATCCACTGAACCCTTTGCACTGAGTACGATAACAGGGGTCTCCACCCCACTTTTCCGCATACTGTCAATCAGGGAAAGGCCATCCATCCCAGGTAGCATGATGTCTATTACCGCGGCATCGTATGGCTCTGAAAGTGCGAGATCCAATCCAGTTTTACCGTCCAAAGCGTGATCAATGGCAAATCCCTCTTGCTTGAGCCCCTTTATGATAAAAGAGGCTGTCTGTTGATCATCTTCAACCAAAAGGATTCTCACGGAGACTCCCCCCTCAATACTATTTGCTCTTAAGTGGAATCCATACAGAAAATGTGCTTCCTGAATTCAAATAGCTTTCCACGTGGATCTGCCCTCCATGGGCCTCTATAAAGGCCTTGGCAAGGGCAAGGCCAATGCCCCGTCCTTGACTGGAACGAGAGGAATCGAGTCGGAAAAAGCGCTCGAATATCCGGGGGATCTTGTCTTGCGGGATTCCGGGACCAGTGTCCGAGACAGATATCTTAACGAATTGATCATCTCTATCCAACCAAATGGCCACAGTGCCGCCTGGAGGGGTAAATTTGAAGGCGTTATCCACTATATTCAACAGTGCCTGGAACAACTTTGCCCTATCCACCCTGATTATTACATCCCTTTCAGGATAGGCGACATTGAACCTGATACTCTTTGCCTTGGCAATACCAGAAAAGAGCCCCTCCAACTCCCTTAACAGCTCATATATTGAAATTTCTGAACGTTTGAGATCCAAGAGCCCTGTACGGGCCTCAGATATATCCATTATGGCATTTAAGACTGACAAAAACCTATCGCTTTCATTCATAATCTCCACGAGCACCTCCTGGATTGAATCCACGTCGTTGCTCGCAAGGCTCGTCTCTGCCATGGCCCTGATACGGGCCAAAGGCGTCTTAAAATCGTGGGCAGTATTGTCTAGCATGTCCGATAGTTCTCTTACAAAGGCCTCGAGCCTTTCTAACATGGAGTTGAATGTGGCGGCCAGCCTGTCTAATTCGTCTCCAGTGCCTTTCAATGGGACCCTCTGACTGAGGTCGTTACTATTTGCAATCTTTCTCGCCACATAGTCTATTTCCTGAATCTTAGACAGCGTGCGCCGAGCCATTATCCAACCGGTCAAGATGGAAAAAAACATGGTAAAGACCCCGCCCAGCCAAAACGCCCTTCTGAGCTCAGAGAGAATGAGTTCATTCCATTTAAGGGGTACCGCCACTTCAACCCAGTATTGCCCTATTGGAAATGTCATGACCCGGGCCTCTAGCTCTGGTCTTGCTGGTATACGAATTGTCTTAAATAGGACCTCATCACCGGTATGGGATGGTGGCAGATTAGTTTTCCAATTTCCCCACTGTTCAAGGTCTGTGGTGTGGATAATCCTTCCCTTTGCGTCTATGATCCTAAAACATTTATTTTCTGGACCATCATCACTCGACTCTCTGTCAACAAATCTCTTGAGGCCATCTAGACCCCACTGTTCATAGTTCTCGCTCATATCTGAAATGTCTTCCATGAGGTCCTGGTCCATCATTTTCAACAGTTCATTTTGAACGATATAATAGACAATCGAAAAGACCAGAATGAAGGCTACTGTGAAGAGACCTGCATAAAGTGTGGTCAGTCTAAAGGTGAGGGTCTTTGGTAGGTTAATCTTCATCTGTCATCATGTATCCTGCCCCACGAATCGTGCGAATCAGGCCATTTTTCCTTGGGATACCCAGTTTTTCACGCAATTTGCAAATGTGAACATCTACTACATTGGATTCAGGATCAAAACTGTATCCCCAGATCCGCTCCAGTATCTGAATACGCGTCAATACCCTCCCCTTATTCCTTGCAAGATATTCAAGTAGCGCAAATTCCTTAGGCAAAAGCTCTATCTCTTGGCCATTCATGTAGACCTTCCTGGCCAAAAGGTCGATCTCAAGAGGCCCTATCTTGAATGAAATGTCCTCCCTCATATTGCCCGCACGTCTGAGCAGGGCCTTTACCCGTGCAAGGAGTTCTGAGAAGGAAAAGGGTTTCGTAAGATAATCGTCACTGCCGATCTCTAGGCCTTTGACCTTGTCTTCAATGGACCTTTTTGCGCTCAACACCAATATGGGTAGATTGGGCTTGGCCCTTCTAAGTCGCTCTATGAGAGTATATCCGTCTAAAATAGGTAGCATTATGTCTACAATGACAAGGTCCACGTCCATATCTTGCGCCATACGGAGACCAGTGGCCCCATCCATGGCTGACTCTACTGAAAATCCCGCCTGAATGAGGCCTTTTTCAATAAACTGTACGAGTTGCTTATCATCTTCTACAAGTAGTATCTTCATTGGACATACCTTTAAGCGACGAAGCTTTTGGAGATCCTCCCAAACCTTTTCTATTCATTTGCCCCCACCGATCTTTCACCTTCTTGGAGGTTCAAACACCTTGTTTCAGCCATTAATAGCAAATTGTGCATCCAATTGGCGTACACTGCGCACTGCCTCTGCCGCGTCAGACCACACTGTATCTATGGTCTAGCCATCCAAATTCAGGAAGTCCATTTTAAAACACTCTCAGAGGCAACACTAGAGTCACAAAACGCCTTATTATTTTAGACCTCTCCCCATTTTATTAAACAGAAAAACTTAGTACATTTTTCTCTACCTCGTAAGCATTAATTCCTGATGAAAACTTTATTAAGAATTCTTAATAAACTAGATTTCAGACTGAAGAGTCACCAACAGGTAGGTGCCTTTGTTTAACAAAAGCAGCAAAAGGCTCACTATGGCATCAAGACATTTTGGAATGCTTTTTAGGCCAATCTAGCCCTTCGGAAAACTAAGCATGAAACCTGAGACTCCTAAATATATGGCCTTCTGAGGGGCCACCTCTAAGTCCAAATTCCGGGGACGCGGCCATACATTGCCAAATTGCGAATAGGATTGCCCCAGCCCCCAGCAGCTTCACAGGAATTTCCATGCCTGGCATCACGTCGCAGTAAAAAAATCCCAGATAAAAACCAGCCGAAGCCATCAACCCCATGGTCAAAAGGCGCAGTCTGGCGCGCCTGTGAGCAGAAAGCCGACCTAACCATCTGTACAATCGCTCATGGCAGCGCGCAGCCACCAAAGCGGCCAACGCTCCCAACAACGCCCCAGCGTAGACGTCCCGCGGAAAGTGAACTCCGACATAAATGCGGGAATAGCCCACCAACAGGCTGAGTACAAGGGCGATCAGCCCCAACCGCCGCTCCTTGGACAGCGAAAACAGCACCACACCCACTGACACTGCAGAGGCAGTATGCCCAGAAGGAAAGGAATAGTGTTTCAGTACAGGCCCAACCACGTGGATGAGCTCAGGCCTGAACAGCATTGGTGGACGCGGTGCTGCAACAATCCGTTTCAAGATTAGAGCAACTATCCCGGAAGTTGCATAGGCCTCAGCGCAGGCAATAGCCAGATCCCCTCTTCGGGGAAAGAGGAAAAAAACCAAGACCATTAGAACAAGCCCGTCCCCCAATGAGGTTATAAAGAGCATGATGTGATCGAGCCAGGGGACGTGTGTGCCATTGATGAGAAAAAACAACGCATCATTATTGGCATAGATCAGCTCCCCAACTGCCAATATGGCCAGCACCGCAATGAACCATCGGATCCTTCCAATCACTGCCCACCAGCTCCGGCTTCGGCCTACCGCTGCTCCTGAAAAGTGTCCGCAGTCGCCAATAAGACCAAACAATCTCTTCATGTTTTCATCCTCATTGAATTGATTTCGAGCAGTAAGCACCAGGTTCTGATGCCTCGAATCAATTGAGTAAATAGGGGATAAAGATTATCAGAGGATTAAAGGAAAATTATATTTTGGTAATCTCTCCAAAGAGAAAAATCGACCCTAAAGATCTCAATTAAGTCCTACCTAAATCCTAAATATAGGAGGCAACAGCGCGCCAGAGAGCGGCATAGCTATTCAAAGAAGGGGTTCCAGCAATGAAGTTGTACTAACCTTCTTTTGAATACACCTTGAAAAGCCCATATCTATGAAAGCGCTTTAGTAGTTTTGCTTCAAGACCTAGGTGTTTTATCAACTCAAGTCTGCTCTTCTTCTTGACATCCAGTACAAAGATTTCACTCTTTCCCTCTTTAATCTCTCGGATCTCTTCATCCCATTGCGAGTCTGTTGGATGCGAAGAAGGCCCTGATAGATTGGTAGGGAGATATTCAACTGGCTTTCCGCTATAAAACGCCAGGCCGTCGAGAAATGGCCCACCTATTGCGTCGATTTCATTCGAATCGTTGATATGTGAGGAAAATGCCCTGTACATGGCCCTTGCATCCTGAGGAGCCGGGATTACTGCAGCAATTCCCTTTAAGGTCAGGAAAAACACCAGGGTAACCAAGACCTTTTTGGTGAACACAAACCCAGGGGGCTCCTCTTTAAACAGGAGTCTTGCAGTGGCGATGGCCATTGGGGGGAATACAGGCAAAATGTAAAGCGGAAGTCTGGACTTGGCCACACAGAATATGAGGAGTGGCACTGCCCACCACAAAAATATGAATAGCCACTCAGGGTCCCTTGAGATAGCTATCTTTGCCTGATTGAGGGCATCTCTGAGTGTCCTGTGCTCTAGATGTCGTCTTACAATTCCAATCCAGCCAAAGGCCCATGGCAGACAACCAAACAAGACCATAGGAAGATATATATAAAATGGGGCATACCAGGCACTATTCCTGTGGAACATGTCGTAAAACAGCCTTCCAGTAACCTGTTCCTTTATTATCAAATCCATTGCCCAAGGATACTGTTTCCAGACTATCACATACCAGGAGAGCCCAGTGACCAGGAATATGAAGATTACGGCAAAACCTGCAGGGAATACCCTAAAGAGCCTCCTCTTAAAGATCCAAAAGAGCCCCAAGGCTGCTGCCACAGGAAAGATTGCAGGGCCCTTTGTCAAGAAACCAAGCCCCCAGAAAAGTGACATGATAGCGAACCACATACGAGCCCTGGCCTTTGTCTCTGCCTGATACCCCTTGAGAAAGGCCCATATAGCAGCCACCTCCCACATTACCAATATGGTATCAGTAGTCACAATATTGGAGGCAGCAAAAGGCACAATGGATGTGAGATATATCACAGACGCCCAGGGGCCGTACCTTTCTCCAAAAAGTCCTGCTCCAATAAGCCCCACCAGCAATACAGTCACAGAAAACGCCACTGCATTGGGAATCCTTGCCCCCCATTCATTTATGCCAAAGGTGTTCAAGCTTACACCAATAGCCCAATATGTAAGGGGAGGCTTTGTAAGATGGGGTTTGAAATCCCTTAACGGGATCAGCCATGAGCCTGTAATGAGCATCTCTCTTGCGCATTCAGAGTACCTGGTCTCATCACGGTCGTATAGTCCACGTGAGCCCTGAAAACATATGGATACCAGTAGGGCAACTATAAAGACCGCTGTGTATGTTCGAGTTAATGATAACGTTTCCAATGTTCTCCTCAATTTTTTTCACCAAAATACAATTTGGGCGAAAAAAGGTAAAGAGCCTGTTTATACTTTATAATTCACTTCTAATTAAACATTTATTAAATTTTCTTAATCTTTTTTTCATCAAAGATTAATTTTTAGGCCTTATAAATCCCCTCCAAAACTGTTTTAGAGCAAACCAGAAATGAGAGCACAGAGCCCATCACAATCCAAACCCAAAAATCAGGTTTCTTATAACCGAGGGGAAAATATATGTGCGGCATAGGTGGCGTCTTATGGAAGAGCCAGCCAGCCACTAAAAAGGACCTTGAAACCATAGGGTCATTGATAAAGCATAGGGGCCCTGATGAACACGGCATCTTTTTAAGAGACAATCTCGGCCTTATTCATTCGAGGCTCTCCATTATTGACCTCAAAGGCGGCAGACAACCCCTTTGCGCAGACAATCCCAACATCGTACTCATTGCAAACGGCGAGATATATAACTTCAAGGAAATTAGAGAGCAGCTCAACCTAAGGGGTCGAGATACGTGCACACTATCTGATTGTGAGGTCATAATTCACGCATATCTGGAATTTGGATTGGACTTCATCCAAAAGATAGCCGGGATGTTCGCCTTTGCCCTATGGGATGGCGAAAAAAGGCGCCTTTTACTTGGAAGGGACAGACTTGGCATAAAACCTCTATATTATTTGGAGAGAGACGATGGTCTTTTCTTTGCCTCAGAGATAAAGGCCCTCGTGCCCTTTATGAAGGCCAAAGAGATTCACCCGCCTTCTCTGGTAGAGGGGCTTCAAAACCAGTTTTCTTCAGGTAGAAACACCATTTTGTCCGGTGTTAAAAGAGTACTACCTGGAGAGATGTTGATCGTAGAACAGGGCCAGGTGAGATCCATGAGATACTGGGATCTCACCCGCACAAGCCCCATAAAAATTGACTACAATGGGGCTGAGGAGATGTTTTCATCTCTGTTTGAAACTGTAATGGTCCAGCACATGAGGGCAGACGTCCCCTATGGGGTATTCCTGTCTGGGGGCGTGGATTCAGCCACTGTTCTCGCCATGATATCGAGGCTTCAGACCAACAAAATCCTCTCTTTCTCGGTTGGCTACAAGGGCGTAGAGATGAAAGATGAGTTGGATGACGCACAGCGGATTGCACGTCTCTTTAACACTGAACACGTCCCTATCGTGCTCGAGGCCAATGAGATGTTTTCGAGAATACCCCATATGGTGTGGTCCACTGATGAATTTATGTGGGACTATGCCTGCCTTCCAACTTCGTTTCTAGCGGAACATGCGAGAAACCACTCTCTAAAGGTGGTATTTACTGGTGAAGGTGGAGACGAGGTATTTGCCGGATACGGAAGATACAGAAAGACGTTTGTGGAATGTCTGGTCAAGAAAATGGCCAATCCCAAATCAGGCGGTTTCAGGACCCGTGGTCGATGGAGGAATCCATGGCCAAGAAAGGTATTTGGTGATAAACTGGCCCAATTCTCCAAATCCTACAAAACGCCATTCATAAATGCCTGGTCATGCACCCCTCCAGCATGGGACTATACAAAAAAGGCCCAATATACAGATATTGTTACCGAACTCCCAGAGGATCTCCTTGTGAAGGTCGACAGGATGCTCATGGCATTTGGGGTGGAAGGGCGTGTCCCCTTTCTCGACCATCGCGTAGTGGAATTTGGCCTTTCCCTTCCAAGATCCCTCAAGATAAGGCCACACTACGGAAAGGTCTTTTTGAGGAGATGGGCTGAAAAAGACATTCCCATGGATCATCTCTGGAAAAAGAAGCGAGGATTTCACGTGCCCATTGGCGAATGGTTAACAGGAGACTTTTTGAACAGACTGGAAGAAAAGCTTTTGCAAAACAAGGCCATTGGCAACTGGTTCCAACGAGATGGCATTCGAGAGCTCTTTTCAGCACAACGGGCCAAGAAAAAGGCATCCAGAGAGATTTGGGGCCTCATGCACTTTGCCATCTGGCACAATCTCTTCATAGAAAAATCCTGTTCAGTGGCCCCTTCTACCAAAGAAGATCCCCTAGAATTCATCTCATAAGAGGATGATGTCCAAGGGCCAGCGCTACCGAGGAAGAATTGCCTGTTTCTTTGCGACCTCCGGCCATAGCGGTGTGGATCGTATTGCCCAGAATCTGCTCCCTTCACTGGTGGAAGAGGGCTATGAGGTGGATCTCCTAAAGGTGCGCAATCACGGCCCTGAGCTCTCGAAACCAGTTCCAGACGGGCTCAATATCATAGATCTGGGGACATCCCACGTATATTCGTCTCTATATCCTGTGGTCAGATACCTAAAGGACAGGAGGCCCGACGTCCTCTTATCAGACAAAGACCGCGTGAACAGGGTGGCAATATTTGCCAAAATCCTCTCAAGGGTCCAGACAAGGCTCATTTTGAGTTCAGGCACCACCATTTCAATTGACCTTGCCCACAGGGGACCTTTTGAACGCTGGCTCCAGCGCACATCCATGGCCAGGCTCTATGGCCTGGCCCACAGGGTCATTGTGACGTGCGAGGGTGTAAAAGAAGACATGGCCAGCTACACAGGCCTCAAAAGAGATCACATAGAGGTGGTCCCCCCTCCTGTGATACCCTCTTCTGTTTTTAAAGAGGCGCAGCCCATCCCAGATCATCCATGGTTCCAAAGACCTAATGGAAGAATAGTCCTTGGGGTTGGGGAACTGGGCTATAGAAAGGACTTCAACACCCTCCTCAAGGCCTTTTCCATCTTGAGAGGCAAAGAAAGGGATCTAAGACTCATAATACTTGGCCGTGGAAAAGACAGGGACAATCTTATAGGGCTGGCCCAAAAGCTCGGAGTTGGGAACAAGGTGTCTTTCCCTGGATTCGTAAAAAACCCCTATCCTTTCAAGGCACACAGTTCACTATTTGCCTTTACCTCGCGCTGGGAGGGCCTGGGATTTGTACTCATTGAGGCATTGTCCCTGGGCACCCCGTGTGTGTCCACAGACTGTCCCAACGGCCCATCAGAGATACTTCAGCACGGCAGATATGGCGAACTAGTGCCTGTTGGAGATGCAGGGGCTCTGGCAGAGGCAATGGAAAGGACGCTTTCGTCTCCGCTTTCGCCTGAAAAATTGAAAGAAGCTGCCTGGCCTTATGAAGTCAGACGATCCACTAGGGCGTACCTGAAGGCCATGGGCTTTGATTAGGATAGCCCCATTTTACTTTCACCATGAGACAGGCCCAATACAATGGAGGAAATTATGAGGAGGAGATTTCTATAGGGCACATGTACGATCCTGAACTCTATGAGGCTAAATAAGAACATTAATGAGATTGAGGAAAGGAGGAACAAAAATACGTCTGATGACACAGCCCCATTTATCCTTGCCCGTACCAGTCCATAAACAAGTGAGAGGAAAATGGCCCCTAGAATGCACGTGCCAATCAATCCAAGCCGTACCAGGGACTCTATGGGGTCACTGTGAAGATGAGTGGCATAAATTGGCAGTTTTTCCCGTTCCTCATCAGAGGAAAAACGCGCTTTGGTTTCAAAAAAGGGAGAAGACAAGGCATTGGTGCCTGGCCCCCAGCCCAGGACAGGGGAAAGCAGCCAGGTGCGCACTCCAAAACACCACACATGGGCCCTTATCCCTATAGAGGTCTCATATGGTAGGGAGTCTACGTCGAGACGTAAAATTTTGTAGGCATCGTCTCTTTCCTGTAACAACCGCTTTTGTATTGTGCCAGCCTCGTACCAGGCTACTAGGGCCATGAAGGAGACAATGATGATGCCTGCCACACACCTCATGTCCCGAAACACACGCCCAGCGCGGGCCATATTGATACCAGAGCCCAACGCCATGGACACCAAGATGACCATAAGAAACAACCACACCCCCCTTGATTGGGTGGTAATCAGGACCTGCACCATGAAAACAAACGAAAACAGACAGGCAAGAATGAGAAAAACGCCAATCAATAGCCCGTATCGTTTGATGCCTTGTTTGAACGTGCTGACCAGTCTGCCAAAAAGAGTGATAAATGCAAGGATGAACACCCCTGAAAGCAACGATATTGTAAGGCAGGGAAAGCCAAAACAGTATCTTTGCCCCTTCAACCACGAAGGAAAAAGCCCCCAGTCAGACCTAAGTATTATGGAGCAAATAAGCCCCAAGAATGCCACGGCCATGAGCCTTAGGCACCTTTCCTCATTTGCCCTGATCCAAAAGGCGCATGGAAGCATGAAGGCAATGGATGACCATCTAAAGGCATATTTCCACTGTAGGCCCCACGTCGTGGGAAAGAGCAGTGTGCCCCTATATGCCATGATGGCCACATACCCTATGAATGCGCAAATAAACGGGAAAATAATCGTTGACCTAAGCCACGGCCAAAAATCTTTCACCCTCACAAAGGCCAAAATGAGCAATGTGACCAGTGCGATCTCTGAAAGGGTCGTGCTCAGCCAGGCGCTTAAACAAAAGAGATACAAGGCCCCTAGGCCCAGATTTTCTAGGAGAGATGGGGACGAACTCAACCTCATGAACGCTTTGATAACACCTGTTTCAACAAGAGGCAACGAAAACTCTCTATTATGAAAATGCACATGAGTGGCCAAACAGAAAGAAAATATCCTGGATTTTACCAGTATGAATACCTTTTCACTGTGCTCGTCATCACCTTCAACAGGGCGAGCTTACTCAAGAGAGCATTGGAAAGCATTACCAGGCAGGGGACCACAGACATCGAGGTCATTGTGGTTGACGACGGTTCCACCGACGACACAAAGGAGGTCGTAAAACGCTTCAAGGCCCGAACAGGCCTAAATTTGAGATACATGTGGCATGACAACTGCGGTAAACCTGCCTCGTACAATAGAGCATTAACTAAAATCAGTGGCTATTTTACCATTATATTGGACTCTGACGACGTGCTTTCAGACCATATACTGCCGCGTCTGGATTATTGGTGGAATACAATTCCCGAGGAAAAGCGCCCTTTCTTTGCAGGGGTAGAGGGGCTCTGTGCAGATCTCAACACAAAAAAGGTCATGGGCGACCCGTTCCCGTGGTCCCCAATGGATTCTGACTTTTTGGAGACACGTTATAGGTACGGAATATCAGGGGACAAACGACACATCATGAGAACGGATGTAATGAGGGAATTTCCTTTTCCCCTGTTCAATGGAGAAAAGGAGATGCGCGAATCTGTAATATGGTGCCGAATGGCCCACAAGTACAAATTCCGCTACGTAAATGAAATTGTCCAGTATTGCGAGCAACTTCCTGGAGGACTGACCTCAAGGGCAAGGGAAAGGAGACTTTCTAGCCCCAATAATTTTAGACTGGCCTTTTTAGAGCTCCTTAACCTTCATAACACTTATCTCACCCCCAAAGACCAGTATAGGGCCATGGTGCGCTACATTCGCCATTCCACATGTGCGAGGATCTCTTGTATCAAACAGCTTGCTGACCTGGTGCCTGCTAAGAGGCCCATGTGGTTCATGGCATTTCCAGAGGGCTTCATTGGTGCATTGAAAGACCGCCTGCTAGTGAAACGCAAATTCGAGAGGGAAAGGACATAGTTCAATGAATAAAAATACTCAGAATATCCTGGTTGCATGGAAGAAGATCTGGCGACTTATTAGGCCGTATATTTCCATTGTCATACTCTCCATAATACTGAGCCTAGTCGCCTCTGGGCTCAAGGGTATCATTGCCTGGCTCGTCAAGCCAGCAATGGATCGCGTTTTCATAGAAGGCCAGAGGCAGTATCTCCTGGCACTTCCCATTGGTATGTTCGTGGTATTTGTCTTGAGGGGTGTTGCCGACTGCGCTCAGGCCTATCTAATGGCAAACGCCGGCTTGAGACTCGTAAGGGACCTTAGAAACAAACTATTCATCAACATGGTGAGAATGCCAGTTTCAAGGTCCACGCAATGGAGATCAGGAGACATCATCTCACGTCAGCTAATGGATGTAGCCCTTTTCGGACACGTCCTTTCAGATAGTTTTAGCGTGTTCTTGGTGGAGGTCCCCACAGTTATAGTGCTTATGGGCGTAGCCTTCTATAGGGGGCGCTCCATTGCTCTGTTGGCCCTCACTCTTTTGCCTTTGGTAGCCCTTGGGACCAGGAGTTTTGGTCGTCTGGTCAAAAAAAGACGTATTGAAGTGCAAAAATTCATGGGGCGTCTAACCCACCGCATGAACGAGGCCCACAATGGGCTCAAGGTCATAAAGATCTTTGGCATGACAGACGATAAAATAGGGCAATTTATGACGGAAAACCAACGGGTCTATCACCAGGATTCCAGGGTAGTCCTGTTTAAACAGGGGACACGCCTATTCATAGACCTCATCTCCGGTTCTGCTGTTGCCATAATCCTTGGGTGGGGAGGCGTATTGATTGCAAGGGGAGCAATGACCACTGGTGATCTCTTTTCCATCATCGTATCCCTTGGCATGCTGTTCACCCCTCTTAAACGCCTTGGTTCTGCCTACAACATACTCCAAGAGAGCGTAGGAGTCCTAGAACGAATAGAGGAATACCTGAACGTCCAACCTGAATTGATCCAAGGCAAAGAGGCATGGCCACTGAAAAAGGCCCTCAGACTGGAGGGTGTTACGTTTTCATATCCAAATTCACCAGAACCAATCCTAAAGGACATAAACCTCAAGATACCTGCTGGGAAAATGGTGGCAATAGTAGGGCCGAGCGGTGCTGGAAAGAGCACCCTGGTGGATCTGTTCGTCCGATTCATTACCCCCGATCGAGGGAAAATCCTATGGGACGATACAGACATCCAATCTTTCAACATAGAGAGCCTGAGGGCGCAAATAGGACTGGTCACCCAAGAGGTCATCCTCTTTTCCGATTCCATCCTGGAAAATATTGCAGCAGGCCGCCCCTCAGCCTCTTTTGAAGAGGTGGTTGAAGCTGCAAAGATGGCCGATGCCCATGACTTTATCTCAGCGCTGCCAGATGGTTATTACACAGTCCTCGACGAACGGGGGCTCAATCTCTCTGGAGGCCAGAGGCAGCGTATTGCGCTGGCAAGGGCGATCCTGAAGGACCCTTCCCTCCTCATCTTGGATGAGGCCACGAGCGCCCTCGATACCGTATCTGAGCAGGCGATTCAGCGGGCACTCCAGAAAATAAAAAAGGGGCGCACTACCGTTGTCATTGCCCACAGGCTGAGCACAATAGTAAATGCAGACCTCATAGTAATAATGGATAGAGGGAAAATCGTTGCCCTAGGAGACCACGAGGGATTATTGGACTCTTCAGCACTTTACAGGGAACTTTTCAATGCCTGGCAGAAAAATGATACTTCAGGATAACCCCTGTCCAAAAGCCCCCCTTCTTCCAGCTTACCTTAGTTCACAAAGGGACACCCACTTTTTATATACCCTGCTCCCGGCCATCGTCCTTATGTCGACAACAACCTGCCTGTCTTTATTAGAATCCAGATTGAACTAGTTGAGATCCAGATATTTCCGTCTTGTGAAGATAGTTTTGCCAGGCGGCCTGGCTCATGTTTTGACAACTATCCTGCGGGGTTAGGAAATAGGCAAAAAATTAAGGAATTCGCTATATCTGAGGGCTTTTCAATTTATGAGTAAAAAAATACCCGTAACCTTTGACATATGTTGGCAATATAAAAAGGTAATAACGAAATTTCATGTTCTTTGGAAGCACATTGATGCTCAGTTTTCAACCCAAGGCCCTGCGTGCTGCCCTCATGCCCTTCACAAACCTCACCCCCACAAATGCGCTCCTTTTACGCAACCTCATGCTGTCACCCACTGCATGGCCAAACTCTTTCAAAAAACTCCTGGAAAGTTCAAGAAATCCCTTGGGCTCTATCCCTAGCCTTTTGAGGATAGTGGGAGCTCCCACGTCCACATGGCCAAGGCCCTCTTTCCTTATATGCCTCGCAGTCCAGTCCACTAGCTCGAGATATTCATGAAATTCGTATGGAATCTCGGTGACATGGCAACAAGAAACACCCTTTGCAACCTTGCTGTGGCCCCGTTCTGATGGACCATATTCTTTTGATACATTTGATACATTCCCCTTAAATGGCATGAGCCTTTCATCATAGGCCTTCTTCCCATTCATGGCCTCTATGCGCTCATATACGGATGTAAACTCAGATTCTTCAGGGTACTTGGCAATGCCTGCCCTTACTGGATTCAAGTCCACATAGGCAAGGGCTGCCAAAAGGGCCTTCTCATCCAAAAGGGCCTGGCTCTTATAACGGCCCTCCCAGAACCGACCCCTTGCACCATCCTCCTTGTTAGCGAGTCTCGCCACATATTCATTCAGAGTCCTCATGTACCACGAAAGACTGTAAAGACGCCCCCTTATCTCCTCCACTGACCTCAAAAGCACATCCCTCTCACCATCTGTGAGCTCCTCACCATCCATGAACTTCCTCATTACATCAGTACCCTGAAACAGCCTGGTCCACCTCTCTATGACCTCCCTATCATCCAAACTCAACGCCATGTCCCTGTCCACGTACAGTATCACATGATAGTGATTGCTCATCACTGCATAACCCGCCACATGAATACAGAAAACCTCGGACAACTTCTTTATTCTCTCTGCTATCCACCCTCTCCTGTGAGAAAAATCTTTTCCGGTAACTTTGTCCTTGCCACACAAAAAAGCTCGCCTCACACATCTGCTCACGCAGTGATACCACGGCGTCTCGTCCAAGGACACTATGCTCGACCTGGGCATGGTCATCTCTGTCATCCCTCCATATTTTATTTAAATACGATCGTTCCCTGACTTACCGATCCTTTCATGTCCCTCATTAAAAATCTACCTCTTTAGGTCTAGATAGTCAACAAAAATGGGTGTCCTTTTTATTACTGAATCTTAGGTAAACTTGCGGGCTCTCCAATTTAGGTTCATATATACGGGGATAACCAACCTAGTGCCTGAAGATGTCCACTAGGATTGCTGGCGGAAGCCAAGCTGTGATCTTCATGGAAAATCTTGACATGAGGAACATGACGGCATCGGGTTCTGGGTCGGTGAAGGACTAAGCCAGAGTTTGTATGCATAAAGTAGCGAGCACACGGAAAATGTTGACGTAAACGCAGTAAAATTGTGAGGTATGAGAAGATGCCAGTCAGACCTATTAAGATCGCCATAAATGGATTGGGCCGTATCGGAAGAGAGATCGCCAGGCGGATCATCACCCTAGACACCAGGGGCCTTGAACTGATTGCGATCAATACCATTGACCCCTTGGAGGCCAGCGTTTTTCTCCTGGAGCGAGACACCCTCTACGGCAAATTCCCCATCCAGGCCAGTCCCCTGGACGGGGATCTCATATTGAATGGAAGGAAGATTCGCATGTTCCACATCGAGGACCCAGCGCTTCTACCGTGGAAAGACCTCGATATCGATCTGGTCATCGAGTGCGCCGGCATAGGCCAGAAGGCATGGGGGCACCTTGAGGCCGGTGCAGCCAGGGTCATAGTGGCAGGCTCCATCCCCAACCCGGATATCACAGTTTCCATGGGAGTAAACCACCAGGAGATCAATCCTGACATGCACAGGATGATATGCGGGGCGAGCTGCACCACTGCCATGATTGCCCCTGCACTCAAGGTCCTGGACAACAAATTTGTGGTTGAAAAGGCCATGGTGACATTCGTCCATTCGTACACCAATGACCAGGCCCTGCTGGACTCATGTCGTGCAGACTTCAGGAGGGCGAGGTCAGCGACCCAGAACCTAATCCCCACCACAACAAGCGCAATCCACCATCTTTCTGAAATATTTCCACATCTCAAGGGGAAAATCGACGGCACAGCCATACGCGTGCCTACCCCCATTGTCCACATGGCCCATCTCATAGTCCAATTGCATGGGAAGATAGATAAAAAGGACCTCATGGACGCCATGCTGGAGGCCTCCAAAGGGCCAATGAAGGACATACTTGCCATAAACCATGCCCCCCTGGTGAGCATGGACTTCAAGGGCGAGAGTCACTCTTGCATAGTGGACATGGGCCTTTCCACTACATTCAAAGACATGGCAAGGATTTTGATCTGGCACGACAACGAATATGGATACTGCTCAAGGCTCCTCGAGCTGATAGAATACGTAGCAAGCCTTACAGTGAGGGGATCCAAAGCCGGCAACGGAGACACCCTGGATTCCCCTTGATTTGTATTTTACCGGATTCCTGTTAAAGTTAGTCAAAATTCTTATGGAGAACTACCATGAAAATTCCCCGTGTGATGTCTACTCAGCACCCAGACAACGTGAAGCTTCCCTTCTTTGCCCAAAACCAGGACATGTCTGGAAACGATGAAATACACGAGGCCTATTATGCCTTTTCCCACATCGGCTGCGATGAGCAGATGTGGGACTGCGAGGGGAAAGAAGCTGATGCATACGTTGTGAGGAAATTACTCACCCGATACGAGCACTTTTTTAAGCACACACGCCTGGGAGAAGACGTCAGGCTCACTCTCCGCCTCCCCAACCCAGACGTGGAAAAGAGCGAGGCCAAGGTCTTTGTGGAGACACTTGAGAGCATTCCCCGCTCCTGCGACACAGCCAGCCTGTTTTATGGCTTTGATTCGCCGCCAATCCGTGAAGTCATCCTCCCCATGACCATGTCTGCAGAAAGCATGAACCGCGTATATCACTATTACAAGGACTTTGTTGTAGGCAAACAAAACAAGCCTTTTTATCCTGGAGATATCAAGATTTCCGAATGGTTTGGGGAGTTCAAACCTGCTGAGATCCATGTAATCCCCCTTTTTGAAGACCGAGAACACCTATTGGAGGCGCACAATATTCTCAGAGCCTATCTGGCAGACAAAGACATTGAGCACCAGCGGGTATTCCTCGCTAGATCAGACCCAGCAATGAATTACGGCATGGTAAGCGCCATCCTCTGTAACAAGCTCGCCCTCCAAAGGTTACAGAGTCTTTCAAAGGAAATAGGCGTGAAGATTTATCCGATACTTGGAGTAGGCAGCGCCCCGTTCAGAGGACACCTTTCTCCTGAAACAGTGGACATGGTGCTAAATGAGTATCCAGATGTCCAGACATTTACAGTTCAATCTGCATTTAAATACGACTATCCATTTGCCATGGTGACCAATGCCATAAATAAATTGCACAAGTCCAAAATGAGAGAACGGGATGAAATAGACGAAGAACGATGCCTCCAGATAATCGACAAGGTTTCTAAAAATTATCAGCATGTTATCGAACACCTTGCACCACTCATAAATTACGTGGCATCATTTGTGCCCCGCAGAAGGATGCGAAAGCTCCATGTGGGTCTATTCGGCTACGCCAGAAGTGTCGGAGACACAAATCTGCCCAGGGTCATCAGTTTCTGCACAGCCTGTTATTCAATAGGCCTCCCGCCTGAGCTTCTTGGCCTCTATCCCTTAACAGATGAAGATCTTCGCTGCATAGAAGACATGCATGTCAATTTCCTGTTCGACGTCCACATGGGCATGTCCTATTTCAACCAGGAAGTCCTTACAATCTTGCCTGAAGAGGTGAAAAAAAACCTTCGATTCGACTGGGGTTCATATGAAATCAATGAAGAGCACCGGGAAATCACCTCGAGAATCATCAAGGCAGTCCAAAACCGTGACAGTTCTTCATTGCAAAGAGACCTCATCGAGGCCGCACATATAAGGGGGTTCCTGGGTTAATATGCAGCCCAATTGGGCTGCCATTGTATCCATTTTGGATCAACGTGCCTCTGGCATTTCAACTCAAAAGGGGCTTACCAAACTTACCGGATCCCCTGGCATTGCCAGGGGCCCCTTAGTACCTATGCTTCCCCTCTTTCTCATATCTTTGAAAAACCTTCGCACTACATAATCCAGACTAAAATATTGCAATCTGCTTTTTTTCTGTTAAATATTTTTCATATTTTTTTCAATTGTGGGGTGGGTCGAAAATTTCTCTCTTATTCCACTATTAATTTGGAAAAAAGATGGATTTTAGCCCCAAAACGAGCTTTTTATAGTGATTAAAATTTTGGGTATGTTGGTTTTTCCAAGACTACTATAAAAAATATTAACAGACGATGTACTTAGGCAATAAAAAAATTTTAAAGTATTTTCTGCGCCTGCTCGATCTAGCCCTGCTAATTGTTAGCATGGTCGCAGCCTACATTTTGAAAAAAGACTTTCTCGGAGGTTATTCTGGGCTTTCCGAGAACGAGAACTATTTCCTCGTCTTTTTCCTCATGTTCCTTGGCTGCTATGTGAGCTTCAATTTCTTCGGGCTCTACAGAGCAAGGGAACTTCGCTCCATACCCAATATACTGGTCAAGGTGCTCCTGGCCCTGGGATCAGCCTCTATCTTTCTGATTGTCTCCCTATATATCTTTCATCAAGCAGACATAAGTCGTCTTTTGCTCCTGCTCATCAACTCAATTGCTTTTGTCCTGGTATCATTGAGGGCGATTCTCACTTACAAGTATCTTCATTCAGGCTCTAGCAGAGAAAAAAATTCTGTGAACATACTCATCATAGGCAGTAAGGAACGGGCCAAGGAGACCATAAAGACCATATATTCAGCCCCAACCAATCTACTCAATGTAGTAGGGTGCCTGGAACTAGATGATAGGCGCAAGGGCCAGGATGTGGTTGAGGGCGTGAAGATATTGGGAGGAATGAACAGTTTCTGTTCCCTGCTACTCAATGAGGTCATAGACGAGGTCATCTTTGCAATTCCCCTCAAAAAGATCCCAAATGTAACTTCTTATATCAAATTTGCAGAAAAACTTGGCATTAGAATCCGGATAATGCCAGACTGGCAGCTACAAAAGATAATGTTTAGGCCAGAGACGGCCTCGATCACCTTTGATGATTTGGTGGGCCTTCCCACCCTTCTGCTTTCCTCCACCCCAAGGAAAGATGTTCAGTTACTCATAAAAAATATCATCGATTACGTAGGGGCTGGCCTAGGCCTTCTTATTATGTCTCCTCTCATGCTCATTATAGCCATTTTAATAAAACTGGACTCCAGTGGGCCAGTGTTTTTCATTCAGGAAAGAGTGGGAGTAAACGGTCGTCATTTCAAATTATACAAGTTTCGTACCATGGTAAAAAATGCGGAGGAGTTGAAGAAAAAGCTCGAGCAACAAAATGAAATGGATGGCCCAGTATTCAAGATAAAGAATGATCCGCGCATCACCCGCATCGGGAAAATTCTCAGAAAGACAAGCCTGGATGAGCTCCCCCAGTTGTTCAATGTCCTAAGGGGAGAAATGAGCCTAGTTGGCCCAAGACCCCCTCTTCCCAACGAAGTGGAAAAATACGAGCCACATCAAAGGAGACGACTCTCCATGAAGCCTGGACTTACCTGCATATGGCAGGTAAGCGGGAGGAATGATGTGGATTTTGACTCCTGGATGAAGATGGACCTGGAATACATAGACAACTGGTCCTTACTCCTAGACTTGAAACTCATTTTTCGCACCATGTTGGTAGTTCTACTGGGCACTGGGCGGTAAGGCAAAGAGGCAGCCATGGGCCAAAGATAGAAGTGAGAGTGGGAATTCATGGACGAAGACAAGACCAATGGCATAAAAAACGACCCATTCATAAGAGAATTATTGAGAAAACTCCCCTCTGAAGAGAGGGATTCCTTTACAGACAGACAGTTATTGGCCCTCAAGGCAGCACTTGGGGCCAGAAGGCGATGGGGACGCCACCTCATTGATATTAGAGGCACAATAGGCCTTTGGAGATGGCGCTACTATTACGTCATCCTAGGAGGAAGAGAAAGGAGGAAACTGAGCAGGCGACAAGAGCAGATGTTGAGAAGCGTAAAGCTGGCATTCCTTGTTGGCTTTCTTACATTTTCATCTCTGCTCGGCCTGCTGATCATATATCTGGTGAAGTCGGCCCTTGGCATAGACCTGATACCAGGTTTCAGCCTTGGGATTTGGGATTGGTTCAAAAAAAATGTTTTATAGACCCAGATGTGGATGACTTTTTTGCTGTATCTGGGGATAGAGGAGGAGGTAGATGAAGATACAGAAGGCTGTTTTCCCTGTAGGGGGGCTTGGAACCCGTTTTTTACCAGCCACAAAGGCAATGCCAAAGGAGATGCTGCCTGTTGTAGACCGTCCGCTAATACAATATGCAGTGGAGGAGGCAGTAGCCTCTGGTATTGAGCAGATAATCTTTGTGACGGGTAAGGGTAAGGAGGCCCTGGAGGACCACTTTGACCGTGCCCACAACCTAGAGAACATCCTTAAAGAACGGGGCAAAAGGGATCTGTTAGAACAGGTAGAGAGCCTTGTCCCAGAATCAGGGACCATTATTTATACCCGCCAAGACCAACCACTTGGCCTCGGACATGCCATATGGTGTGCCAGAAATGTAGTTGGTGATGAGCCATTTGCAGTCCTGCTTGCCGATGACCTCATACACTCAGAGACACCCGTCCTCAAAAAGATGATAGAGGAATTCGACAGGCTTAGGGCATCCATAGTCGCTGTTGAAGAGGTCAACCCCAACCAGACTGGTAAATATGGAATAGTCGAGCCTGTAGAGAACATGGACGACATCATCAGAATAGGCGGCCTTGTGGAAAAACCAAAACCAGAAGAGGCCCCTTCAAACCTGGCCATAATAGGCCGCTATATCCTCACTCCCAAGATCTTTGAGATACTGGACCGTAAGATTGTGGGCGCGGGCAATGAAATACAGTTAACAGACGCAATGGCAATCCTCTTAGAGTCTCAGCCGATATTCGGCTATCGATTCAGAGGGAAACGCTTTGACTGTGGGGACAAAGCCGGTTTCCAGATGGCCAATCTGGCATTCTCTCTGGACTGGCCAGAACTACGCAGTGACCTGCTGCCTTTTTTATCATCAATATTGGATGAATACGATTCTGAAGAAAAACAGCAGAACAATACCCACTATTAAAAGGAAACGGAGAAAAAAAATGGAGGCTGAGCAGGGAAACTGGTTTGCAGTAAGGACAAAACCCAGAAAAGAGCTATATGCCAAGACAAACTTTGAATGCCAGGGCTATCGTGTCTACCTCCCCATGTGCCGAACATGGCGAAGTTCTGCTAGGCGAAGGGAAAGAGTTATAAGGCCCTTTTTCCCTGGATATCTCTTTTTATATCTACTTCCCCACGAACAAAACTGGGTTTCCATAAATAGCACCTTTGGAGCAATAGGGGCAGTGAGATTTGGTAATTTCTATCCGCCGGTTCCAGAATATCTCATCAATGCCCTGAGGCAAAGGGAAGCAGACTCTGGGATCATCGAGCTTGCCCCAAGGCGGTCCTCTCCATTCAAAAAAGGCCAGAAAGTAACGGTCATGATAGGGGAATCCGTGGTTTCCGGTCTTTTTCAAGAAATGCACGACGACAACCGCGCAATTGTGCTGCTTAACATTTTGAAGCAACAGATCAAGGCAAGGGTGCCCATTGAGGCAGTTACCACATATGCCGTTGCCTAGCACTTCGCCACAATCTGGAATGACTTGGATTTTTTAATCCGGATTATGAACTTCAAATGCCTGAGATTTATCACGGATTGAACTTCACCTTTTGGGTGAAGACACAATGGGCAAAATGCATGCTGACTGTACAATAATTCGTAAAAATTACTTTCTTCTGGGATTTGCAGTCTATAATCCGGGTTTAACTGCTTGACATAAACACTTAGTCCTATTATTAACTTATGTGTTTTGTTGATGTGTGCAATTGCCATTCTTATGGCGGTAGCCTGTCCTTTTGGTGGGTATGATTCGTCTTGATTATCCTATCTCTTAGATTTTCCCTTAACTGATATGAAATTTTTCATAAGCCATTATTCATCACTCATTCTCAGGCATTTGAAGTGCATAATTTGGATTTTAGTATTAAGTTCTTTATAGCTTATAAAAAAATGTTCTTTTGAGGGATAACTCATGAATAAAAAAGCACTAATCACAGGGATTACTGGCCAGGATGGGGCCTATTTGGCTGAATTTCTCCTTGAGAAAGGTTATGAAGTACACGGCATAAAACGGCGAACATCTCTCTTTAACACCGATAGAATTGATCATTTATACCAAGATCCCCATGAAGAGGATCGCAGATTCATCCTTCATCATGGGGACATGACGGATTCTTCCAGTCTCATTCGGATCATTCAGAGGGTTCAACCAGATGAGATTTACAACCTGGCAGCACAATCCCATGTGGCAGTCTCTTTTGAAGAGCCGGAATACACAGCCAATTCAGATGCCCTTGGGACCCTACGCCTTTTGGAGGCAATAAGAATACTCAACCTGACAGACAAAACCAGGTTCTATCAGGCCTCTACATCAGAGCTATTTGGAAAGGTCCAAGAGGTTCCGCAAACAGAAAAGACGCCATTTTATCCCCGCTCCCCATATGCCGTTGCCAAACTCTATGCCTATTGGATCGTCGTCAATTACAGAGAGGCATACGGCATGTATGCATGTAATGGCATCCTATTCAACCATGAATCCCCAATCCGTGGGGAAACCTTTGTTACAAGAAAGATTACTCGTGCCCTTGCCCGTATAGTTCTAGGACTTCAAGATTGCCTGTATCTGGGCAACCTGGATGCCAAACGCGACTGGGGCCATGCAAAAGATTATGTTGAGATGCAATGGCTCATGCTCCAGCAAGACGAACCAGATGACTTTGTCATAGCCACTGGTGAGCAACACAGCGTGAGGGAGTTTGTGGAACTGGCTGCCAAAGAACTGGGCATAATTTTAAGGTGGGAAGGTGCTGGAATCGACGAAGTTGGCATTATCGAGGAATTGAGGCCTGAAGAATCGGGCATAGATCTGAAGAAATCGGGCCTAAAGCCTGGAAAGACCATAGTGAGGGTAGATCCGCGCTATTTTAGGCCAACAGAGGTAGAAACGCTTTTAGGAAATCCTGAAAAGGCAAGAAAAAAGCTAGGCTGGAGGCCCCGCATAACCTTTAATGAACTCGTAAAGGAAATGGTGCGCTCAGATCTGGAAGAGGCCCGACGCGACGCCCTCTGCAGAGACAAGGGCTTTAAGACGTTCAACCACCACGAATAAGTGGCTAATGTCTTTCGCTATAAAAATTTGACAGCCCTCAACCCATACACACGATAGTCGTTAATAAACGAAAATGACTGCACAAAGGCACAATAGTGCATATTTACCCTGTATAGAGGGTTCAACAAGATAGGTGAAAATGGTATTCCCCTAAAACGCTTTAAAAAATTGTAGGAAAATATTCAGGCCTATCTTACAGAAGATAAGTATAATAATAATAGAAAGGCAAATGCAGGGCGTAGACCATTTGGCGTGGTGCTCCTTGTTAAGATTTTGATCTGTAATCCTCGTACAATCTTTCAGACGATGCCACAGTGGCCCAGTTGTTGGACCGTCTTTCATTTAAGCATAGGCGACTGGGTACCAGATGCTAAGAGGATATGGCTTTTCAGGGAGCACCTAAAAGAAGCTTGTTTACTACGTGAGGGATCTTTTCAAGCAGTTTGACAACTAGGTGTGGTACATGGTTTTGAGGACCGTAAGGGCCAAATAGTAAATGCCAGAATAGTATCTGTGCCAAAACAGAGAAATATTCATGAGTGAAATGCCAAGCCAAAGAGAGGAAAAAATAAGCTTGGCAGGTCCGAGGGAAAGAGCAGCCAGAAAGACACAGACGCTCAATGGACCTAAAAGGATGGAAGAGCGTATTTTGGATACAAGAATCATATTTCCATAGATGTAGAGCATGAATTTGTGCGAAAATTTATAGTTACGGATGCATCCGTACATGATAACCAAGTATTTTAAGGAAATTTTAGTTGACCAAAACACAAGTTACAGGGGATGATGGGCTGACTCTGCCTATCAAAGTCTTGAGAATCTTTCGCTCATCTGCTTGAAAGGATTTATCAAGCGTATCCAACGCAAGGGATGTCGCTATAGCAGCGCTAACCAAAATAGGAAATAGGACGGCCTGAAAATGAAACCATGTCTAAGATACAAGCTAGGATAGACATGTATTTCGAGACCAGCTTCAGCGAGCAGGAAACCTGATCGTGCGCACCATAGATTTGGCGCGAGCTTGGATCAAGATATGGTTAAAGAATTTATCCTAACAGCTTTCTTGCGTCTAGGGCCAGATAATATTGGATTTAAAGTGGAAATAGGTCCCTTGAAAATAATAAATGAGTCCAGACAATATAAAATGACAAATTTCAAAATGAAAACCTTCTATGGTATTTGAATAAAATCTGTAAAATAAATGCCTAGAGGTACTCTTCCTAGAGCGATAGCTGAAACCAGAACCTTTATAAAAAAGCCATATCAAATGCCGAATAAACCAAAGGGCGGTAGATAATACGTTACCTCTTCACACTGATGGCACGTTCTTGCTACTAACGAAAAAGCACGACTTCATAAACACCATCTTCCAAAAGAGGAAAAAACTCTGAAGCAGAGAATAATTTTTGAGTGCCTCAAAAAGTTTATCGTAGAGGTAAAATAATTGTTTCAAAAAGTTCAAGTTTTATTGCAGGAAGAAGAGAAAAAAAGAATTCTATCGAATTTTTTATCTCTTTTGGTACTCCAAAGTGCGAATTTCCTTTTACCACTAATAATACTACCATATTTAGTACGTACATTGGAACCTGAAAAATTTGGTTTGATCATGTTTGCTCAAGCATTCATTACTTATTTTACAATTTTTACTGACTATGGATTTAATCTTTCTGCTACGAGAGAAATTTCCATTGCAAGAGAAAATAAAGAAAAAATTTCAAAAATTTTTTCAGCTGTGATGTTAATTAAAATTATTCTTTTAATTATATCTTTTTTGCTATTATCCGCAATTGTGTTCAGTTTTACCAGATTTAAGGAAGATCGGTTAGTTTTTATTTTTACTTTTGGAATAGTTTTGGGACAAACAATTTTTCCTGTATGGTTCTTTCAAGGCATAGAAAGAATGAAGTATATTACTATCTTAAATATTATTGCAAAATTAATCTTTATGATTGCAATCTTTCTTGTTGTTCACCAAACATCAGATTATTTATATGTACCAATTCTTAACTCCATGGGATATATTATTGCTGGTTTAATCTCTTTATATATAATATTTTCACACTTTGATATTCAACTACACAAACCCAAAAAGTCAATGCTAATCAGATTATTCAAGGAAAGCACTCAGTTATTTTTTTCTAACCTATCAGTGACACTTTTTACCATAAGCAATACATTTATACTTGGTCTTTTAACCAATAATACCATCGTTGGCGTTTATGCTAGTATAGAAAGAGTTATTATCGCAATAAAAAATCTATATATACCACTCTATCAAGCATTATTCCCATGGCTATCAAAAAAAAATAAAAAAGAGATTGAGATATTCATAAGAAGATTAATTCCAATCATATTTATTATAAGTTTACTTTTTTTCATAATTCTACTATTCTTTGCTGAAGATATTCTCAATATACTTTATAGCAATCCTATAATAATACAACATGTATTGATTTTTAAATTCTTTTCTTTAATTTCAATCTTCGCCGCATTAAACATGCTATTTAATTTGCTCTATCTTTCTTCAATAAGAGCTTATAAAGAACGTATGAACATAATGCTCAAAAGTGGTTTATATAGCATAACAACTACTATAGTAATGACTTTTTTTTTTGGCATTTACGGAACGGCGTTCTCGGCAGTTTCTACTGAATTAGTTTTATTACTGTTTGGAATATACTATTTTACGAAAATAAGAAGAAATGGCTAAATTTATTATATTACAAACTGTTGCTACCGATTATAGGAAGAAATTATTTGATACTATTAACCAAAGATATGGAAATGATTTTCTGCTTTACGCAGGAGAAGATTATTTCGAACCAACTGTTAAAACAGATAAAACAATTTCATACAGAATCCCCGTCACCAACTATTATTTTTTTAATCGGAAAATATTATTTCAAATAGGCATGTGGAAAGATGCCCTAACCGCAAAAACTGTAATAATGGAAATGAACCCTCGTATTTTGTCAAACTGGTTATTGCTCATTCTACGCAAAATAGCAGGTAAAAAGACTGTGCTATGGGGTCATGCCTGGCCTCGTAAGGGGAAAGACAGTATAAGCGATATCGTAAGACATGGAATGAGGAATTTAAGCAATACGATAATTACTTATACAAAAACACAAGCAGAAGAACTGCAGGAAAAGATGCCTAATAAAAAAATTGTTTATGCGCCTAACTCTCTGTTCTATTCACACGAAATGACGGTTTCTAAAAATATAGAACCGACAAATATTATATATGTTGGACGACTGACAAAAAAGAAAAAACCAGCTCTCCTTATAGAGGCATTTGCTATAGCTATAAATAAGCTTCCTCAACAGGCAAACCTAATTATAGTCGGTGATGGTGAAGAAAAAGAGTATCTTCAAAAATTAGTAAAAAAGCATGGTATAAAAAACAGGGTAAAATTATTAGGTCATATTAGTGATTATGAAAAACTTAAATCCCTATATAATAAAGCACTTTTTAGTGTGTCTCCTGGCTATGTAGGGCTTTCAATAACACAAAGTTTCGGTTTCGGAGTTCCCATGTTGATTTCTAAAAATGAACCTCACTCACCTGAAATAGAAGCAGCCATTGAAGGAAAAAATTCTATATTCTTCAAAACCAATGATGTACATGACCTTGTAAAAAAGATATTATCTTTTTACAACAATCAAAAGCAGTGGATAGAAAAAAGAGAGCAAATTTGTAGAACATGTAAATTTAAATATTCTATTGAGTTCATGGCAAAAACTTTTTTTGATTTAAATGATTGACGATATTTTCAGGGAACTTCTAAAAATTACGTGCATCATTTAGAGGTTCAATGTGTACTAGCCTCCTGAAAATACAAGATTTCAGGAGTATTTCAATGAAGCTAATAGGAATGTTTGATCTACATACGTAGGTTTAGCAAGATCGATAAAAACGGAAATCCTCTTAAATGACTTAACGAGGTAGTAGATGGGGAGATATTCAGGCCCATCTTACAGAAGGTAAGAGATCCGAATAGGAAATCAAAGGCTGGCCGCAGGCCATTTGATGTAGTGCTTATGTTCAAGATTTTGATATTGCAGTCTTTGTATAATCTATCAGACGATGCCACAGAGGCCCAGATACTGGACCGTCTTTCTTTTATGAGTTTTTTGAATCTTAGTATTGGAGATCGTGTTCCAGATGCCAAGACCATATGGTTATTCAGAGAACGCCTCAAAGAGGCCGGCATACTGATGGATCTCTTTAGGCAATTTGACAGTTATTTAATAGAGCACGGTTTTGAGGCTCGTAAGGGCCAGATTGTAGATGCCAGTATAGTGTCTGTTCCGAAGCAGCGGAATACACGTAATAAAAATGCTGGGATAAAGAAAGGAGATAAGAATCCTGACTTGTCTGAAAACATGAATAGGCAGAAAGACACAGAGGCTCGTTGGACTAGAAAACATGGGAAAGCATATTTTGGGTACAAGAACCATATTCCCATAGATGTAGAGCATAAGTTCATCAGAAAGTTTGTAGTGACAGATGCCTCTGTACATGACGGTCAAGTCTTGAAGGATATTTTGCATGATCATAACACAAGCCGCAAGGTATGGGCTGACTTTGCCTATAGAAGCAGGAAGAATCTTTTGTACCTGTATCTGAATGGATTTAAAGAATACATTCAGCGGAAGAGCTGTCGGTATGCCAAACTGACCCAAAAAGAGAAGCGAGGGAACCGGACGAAATCTAGGATACGTTCCAGAATAGAACACGTATTTGGAGTCCACCTTCAAAGAGCCGGGACCCTGATTGTTCGAACCATAGGATTAGCGCGAGCCTGGATCAAGATAGAGTTAAGGAATTTATCCTATAACTTGGATCAATATAGTCTACTAGTATCCAGAACGGGGTAATATGTTAGAAAACTTTCTCGGCTAGGCCTCAGTTAAAATAAAATGAGGCATGAAAATAATGAATCGTGTGGAAAAATTAATCTCACAGTGATGTACAGAAAGTTGTAGGACATCTTTTTAGGCAAATTTATAAATAAATGAATTCCTAGAGGTACCCACAAAATTTAAAAAAGAAAACCTTCTATGTGTTTTGAACAAAATCTGGAAAATGAATCCCTTAAGATACCAAACATTTTTAAGAAACAAATGAGCTCACTTGCAATAAAAATTCCACGTATTTTCTATTATCTAGGCTGCCTAACTATAGCTCAAATGATATTTAGACCTGCTTTTTCAACAACTTTATCTGATTATCTTTTTTTCATATCTCTAATATTTGCACTAATCAACATTACTATAAAATCAGAAGAAATAAAATATAATATCCCAAATGGTCTGACAATTGGCGTATATCTATTTCTTATAAATTTATTTCTGACATTGCTATTTGTTGATGATAGCCATCTTGTAAAATTTTCTACTATAGTTGCGGTAAAATTTTTATATCTTATTTTAATTTGGTTTTGGTTGAGTATGAATATTTTGCGAACCCCCTCTCAGGTAAAATTTGCCTTAATATGCTTTGGAATTTCGTGTGCCATTAGCGCTGTGTATGGGGTGTTTGAAAATCCACAATATTTATGGCAGCGGCCTAAAGGAATGGCTGATCATGTTAACCAATTTGGGGCAACATGCGGAATGGGAACTATTTTGGGCTTTTCTTATTTGTGGAACACAATAAGGGACTTTACTAAGCAAAATAAAACTCAGCTACTCGTTTTTCTCTTTATATTTATAAGTTGTTTAGCCGGCCTATATGTATCTGAGTCGTTAGGATCACTACTTGCTGTTGGCGTTGCCCTATTAGTTTGGACAATATTAAAGGGGGCAAGGCTAAAGAAAATTATTGTTGTTAGCCTAGGAATACTTGCGTGCTGGATTTTCTTACTTCATCAGGCACAGTATAATAAATATTCCATAGCTCAACGTTTTAAACGTGAGACTAACTTAAATAATAGGAATGCGACATTAACCTCTCGCCTTCTAACCTATAGGGTAGCCCTTGAACGTATTTTCCATAACCCACTGATTGGCGAAGGAATAGGTAAAAAATTAAATGAAACCGGATATGAAGTCCATAATATTTTTCTGAAGGTACTTTTTGAATGCGGCTTTATTGCAATGTTTGGCTTTGTATTAATTTTATATTCATCTTTTAAACATTTAATATTCCTCTTTAACAATTCTCAGTCTACCGAAGAAAAACAACTCTCAATTGCACTTCTTTTATGTTTTATAGTTTATTTTGTTATTTGCCTGAAAGAGCCTATTTTTTATAACCGTTTTGGATGGCTTCCAATAGCACTTGCTCTTGCACTAAATGATATTTTAGCCACTAAGGAGGCCCATCTGCATGCTAGACAACCTAATATTTCTTCCTCTGAAATCTCTTTTTTTTAAAGAAATGCTAATCACAAAAACTTTCTGGGAGGAATCTTTTGATTTTTATTGGCCCATTGCCCCCCCCCGTCCACGGCATGGCTGCGGCTAATCAGGCAGTTCTAGACCGCCTAGAATCCGATGGCTGGAAAATAGAAAAACTTAATACAGCTCCCCGAACGTTAAGCCGATCCTTATTTGCACGCTTGGGACGGTTGTTGCCCGTGCTACGAGCATGGTGGCGCCTTCTTAGATATAATACTAGAAACCGAAAAACTGTAGTTTATCTGGCACTCGCAGGAGGATGGGGACAGCTTTACGATTTGATCACGGTATGTATTTGCAGAGTTAAAAGAATGCGTATTGTCTTTCATCATCATAGTGTTGCATATCTAAACAAAACTTATCCCCTAACATGTTTAATAATTAGGGCCGCTGGCAAGGACAGTGGCCATGTAGTGTTGTGCGATGATATGCGAAAGGCTTTGAAGACCTGTTATCAAGCTCCTAATGTAGTAGTGTTGTCCAATGGAGCATTATTCCCAATCGAAAAAAGCTCAGTGCAACGTCCAAAAGTACGCACAATTGGTTTTTTGAGCAATCTTACATATGAAAAAGGCGGAGGAATCGTAACTGCATTGGCTAAAGCTATAAAAGATCGAAGCTGGCCTTTAAAAGTTGTCGTAGCCGGCCCTTGCGTTGACGATCAACTTTCGTCCGAACTAAAAGCTGCAGAAGCTAAAGGCATTTTACAATGGATTGGCCCTGTTTATGGGAATGAGAAAGAAAAATTTTGGTCAACGATTGATGTTTTCATCTTCCCCACTCAATATCAGAATGAGGCCGAACCATTAGTATTGTGGGAAGCCTTGGCAACGGGAACTCCAGTGATAGCCTATAGGCGTGGATGCATTGCGGAACAGGTTGCAGAAGCCGGTGTGATAGTTCCCATAAATGAAAATTTTATTGGCAAAGCTTTATCCGTTTTAGACTCTTGTATTAAGGATACAGCCTATTACAAGGCCCTATCCGAAACAGCTAGAAAACGCTATGCAAATGTTCGCAGACAGTGTGAAGCAGACTGGAATACTTTCAAGTTACTATTGAAGAGAGGCTTGGATGCCAATTGATGAATGCCAATTAGAAAAAGCAACTTGGCAAAATTTAGCTAGTTTTCGTTTGCCACCTGGATTTCGGGGGCGGCCTGCTTTGTTTGTGCAATTATGGTGGATAGTGCAGGCAACATTATTCGCTTGGTCACCTCAATTCATGTATGGTTGGCGGCGCCTTTTATTACGTTTATTTGGAGCACAAATAGGGAAGCGAGTATTAATTAGACCTTCTGTTAAGATTACATATCCATGGAAGGTAAAAATAGACGATTATTCATGGATAGGTGATGATGTAGTGCTTTACAGTTTAGGAAAAATTGAAATCGGAAAACATGTAGTTGTTTCGCAGCGATCTTACTTATGCGCAGCGAGCCATGATTATACCAAAACGACATTTGATATTTTTGATCAAAAAATTGTGATAGGGGATCAGGTTTGGCTAGCTACTGATGTATTTGTGGCCCCTGGAGTGAAAATTGGAGACGGTACAGTAGTGGGGGCCAGGAGTTCTGTATTCAATGATCTTCCATCAGGAACAATTTGTTATGGTACCCCAGCTAAGCTTGTAAAAAAACGCACTTCTATTTAAATGATGCGTATTCTCATCTACGGCATAAATTATGCACCGGAACTTACTGGTATAGGCAAATACACGGGTGATATGGCTGTATGGCTGGCAAAACAAGGCCATGAAGTCCGAGTTGTAACCGCGCCTCCTTATTATCCGAACTGGAAAATTGCTAAGGGATATGCTGGGTGGCGATATATCAGAGAGAGTATCAATGGAGTAAATGTTTGGCGTTGCCCATTATATGTACCGAAATTGCCTACTGGCTTAAAACGGCTTGTTCATCTGGCCAGTTTCGCTGTGAGTAGCCTGCCTATAATGCTTCGCCATGTTTTTTGGAAGCCTGATGTGGTTTTTGTAATCGAGCCACCATTTTTTTGTGCACCTTCGGCATGGCTTGTAGCCCGCCTAACCTGCGCACAAGCCTGGCTCCACATTCAAGATTTCGAACTAGATGCGGCATTTGAACTAGGCCTTCTGAGCAAGCAGGGCATTAAAAAAATAGCGGCTACACTAGAAAGATGGTTAATGCGCCGATTTGATAGAGTGTCGTCAATATCTGATAGTATGGCTGACCGTTTAGTCGCTAAGGGAGTTCCACCCGAAAAAATTGTTCTTTTTCCTAATTGGGCCGATACCGATATTCTTCGATTTGACAAAAAAAAGGCTGCAAAATTTCGTAAAAAAAATGGTCTTAAAGAAAATGATTTTATTATATTATATTCAGGGAATATGGGGCATAAACAGGGCCTTGAAATAGTTCTAGAGGCGGCCAGAAAACTGAAACATTATCAAGAGATAAAATTTATTTTATGTGGAGAAGGAGCGGTAAAGCGAGATTTACAGAGCCGAGCGTTAAGGATGCACCTAACAAACATAATGTTTCTTCCTCTACAACCTCAAGACGCTTTTATTGGAATGCTTTCTGCGGCAGATCTTCACCTGGTCATTCAAAGAGCAAATGCGGCAGATCTAGTGCTTCCATCAAAACTAACAAATATTTTGTCTGTGGGAGGTTTGGCTTTAGTGACCACAGAACCAGACACAGAATTGGGGCGTCTAGCAGCAAAAAATCCAGGCATTTTTTTTACCTGCCCCCCAGATAATTCTGCTAGTTTAACTACAGCGATAGAAAGAATTTTTAAAGAAAAAAAACATAGTATAAGCAAAGGACCATACAAACTGGCAAGAGAATATGCTGAGGAGCATTTTAACAAAGAAAATATACTTAAATCTTTTTTAGATCAATTTAAACACAAATAAATGCTAGATTTGATTACCATTAAAATTGCCATCATAACTAAACAAATAAAAACATCAAAAAAATCTATAATTTTGTATTTCAACCTCAAAAAAAAACAATATCTAATTATTTAAAAACAGAAAGAATTCAATTTCTTCTTGTAAAATTTAAAGCTTCATCTTTAAAAATGAATGATGTTATTGCCAAACCAAACAAAGTGTTGCTTGCCTTTCTTGGGGAAAAAGACAGACAAGAATACCTTGAAATTATAAGTAATTTATCTAAAAATGCTTGGTATCAAATTATCAAGGAATCCAACCGTCATCTGGTGTCATCTTTATTGTATCTTCGATTTAAACAACGCGATCTTATAAAAGAGATCCCACCACAAGTTCAAGAAGTATTGCATAAAATTTATTTACATAATTCGGCAATCAATTTAAAAAAATACCATACGTTAGCCCAAATATTAAAAATTCTAAATCAAGCAGATATCCCGGTTATAGTCCTTAAAGGGGGTTATTTAATAGAAAACGTATATCAAAATATTGGAGCACGAGAATTATGCGACTTTGATCTCCTTTTTCAAAAAAAAGACCTAGCAATGGCCGAAAAGGTTTTATTACGAGCGGGCTATTATAGTAAGGACTGCCCGGTTCTCTTGGATCTTCACTGGTATGTTGAACAATATTTAAATATTAACATGGCCAGAATTTGGCAGCGTGCTGAGCCAGCAACCATAGCTGGGCAAAAGGTTATGAGCCTTTCTCCAGAAGATCTGATAGTCCATTTATGTGTGCATAACGGTTTTCATCATCTGTTTCAGAAGGTAGGTTTGAGGGCGTTATGTGATTTACAAGCAACCATTGGCCATTTTGAGCAGGCCATTAACTGGGATCAACTAATTGCTGTTGCGGATGAATGGGGAGTCCGAGATTGCGTAGCACTTTGTTTGCAACTCACCAATGACCTACTTGGTACCCCAGTACCAAACAAGATACCCAAAAAGCTTAAATCTTCAAATTTTGATCCTTTGCTTCTGAATTGGGCACGAACGCAGATTTTTGATAAAAGTTCTGATAAGTACGGACAGAAAATTTCCATTTATTTTTGGAAGCTTTGGAGTGAAGCATCTTGGAGAGAAAAACTTGCTTCTTTCAAACGTTTGATTTTCCCATCATCTGAGTACTTGTCGCAAAAATATCCCACCGTATCAGGGAGCAGTACAAACAAGTTATTTTATCTCCTCAGGTTATGGGATCATCTTGGGCATTATTGTAGTGTTCTTTGGCAGATTTTAATGCGGAATCCCGAAATGCTCAGAGAAATTGAAAAACAAAATAAAAATATCACTATAATGAAAAAATTAGCTAAAGATGCTATTTGGATTTACAGATAATTTTTCCATAATACAAATTACCTATGGATCTAGACAAATTGACAAATTTTATTTCGTTAACTGTTAATTTTAATATTAATCTTGAAAATTAAACATTAATCCTTTAAAACCCCTCTCAATGACCTACCTGTGGAAAATTATTGCATTTACCATCCTTACCCTCCTCTCCTATTTTCTACACCAATATATTGATCACCTTGCTTTCCATCAGAGCTTCCATAGCTTAGCCCCAAGCTGGATAACATGGGCGGTATTCGCCCTTTGGGCCATTTTCCTTACAGCGGTTTTTTCTGCATATGTGTCCGGACCAGGGAAAAGGCGTGGGGCCAGTGTCTTCCTATTTGGTTTGACCCTTGTAACCATAGTTATTGGCACGACCATGCCTGGAAGTTGGAAGATGACGATACTATTAGATATTTATGCCTTTATCCAAAAGATTTATGGATTAACCCTGGCACATTTTGCCAGGACAGTGAATATAAGCAAGTTAGCACATCCCCTCCTCTTTGGCTTTCTTGGGGGGATATGCTGGCTACTTGCCAGAGACAGATCGCCTTTTATGAAGGCTGCTGACATCGCCATGCTTGCCGGGGCCACAGAGATGATGCAGTTGTTTGTAAAGGGAAGGACTGCAAGTTTTCTGGATTTTTTGCTTGATTGCGCTGGTGGAGCAGGTGGGGTAGTACTTTTCCTGTTGTTCATAAGCTTGCTGCGCAGGGCAGAGAAAAAGGCGGTGATCTGAATCCTAGTAGTAAAGGATCTTCATAAGACTTTTAGGGAAAGGAGTCTCAAAAAGCTTTTACTGGGGCGCCCCAGGAGGCACTTCAGTGCTTTGAACGGGGTGTCGCTTTCTGTCAACAGGGCAGAGGTTGTGGGGCTTTTAGGCCCCAATGGAGCTGGTAAAACCACCTTTATCAAGATACTTGCAACCCTTATTGAACCAGACAGGGGAAAGGTCTTTGTAGGCGGCTATGATGTAGAGAAGCATCCCTCCAAAGTTCGAAGGATCATAGGCCTTGTAAACACCAACGAACGTTCTTTCTACTGGCGCCTCACTGGCAGGCAAAATCTGGACTTCTTTGCAACTCTCTATGGGCACTGGGGCAAAGAAAAGGAGAAGAGAATAGACGAGGCCCTTGAGACAGTAGGGCTTACCAACATGGCAGATAGGCGTTTTTTCTGTTATTCCACTGGACAGCGCCAACGACTTGCCATCGCAAGGGCACTTTTGAGCAATGCCCGACTCATCCTTTTTGATGAGCCAGCCAGTAGCCTCGACCCACTGGCCGCCTCAGAGCTTGCGCGTTTTACGCGAAATCGCCTGGTGAATGAACAGGGCATGACCGTAATCTGGTGTACCCATAATCTTACCGAAGCAGAAATAGTAAGTGACAGGATTGCCTTTATGAAAAATGGAAGGGTCGTCGCGTGTGGGAGCCTCGAGGAAATACGCCACAGGCTGGCAAGGGAAGAAACCTATGAAATAGAGATAGAATACGACTCCCTGGCCCAAATCAGGATTGAACACCCGTATGATGTGCTGAAAAAGGGATCGAGCCGACTAGTGCTTCGGGTAAAGGTTGGTTCAGATGAGCTCCCTGGATTCATCTCCTTTCTGTGCAGAAAAAAGGTGAAGGTCTATTCCTGTAGGAGGATCGAGATGGGACTAGAGGAGATATTCAGGATTTTGTCATCCGGAGATGAAAACTGGCTAGAGGTAGAAAATTGAACCTTTCTGGAGAGATCCGTAAGGCCGCTGCATTTCTCTTGAGAGATCTTCAACTGGCAATGGGCTATCCCCTCAAATTTGCCAGCCAGTTGGTAGGGATATTGGCCTCAACCTTTATGTTCTACTACATATCAAGACTTGTGGACCAGAATGGATCAGGCTCTCTAGCTGCCTATGGAGGAAACTATTTTCCGTTTCTCTTGGTGGGAATCGCACTTTCTGACTACCTTATGTTTTCCATAAATGCGCTTTCTAATGAGGTACGAAAGGCCCAGGTCATAGGGACATTTGAGGCAATACTCGTTACGCCGACCCACCCGTCTCTCATTCTCTTTTCATCGTGTCTCTATTCTTTTCTTTTTACCAGTGTACGCATACTCTTTTATTTCCTGGCAGGAACAGTCCTCTTTGGTGTACGTTTTCCACCAATATCTCTTTCTGCCCTCACTGTATCGCTCATACTGACCATACTGCCCTTTTTAGGCATAGGGCTTTTGTCTGCAGCCATTATCATTGTGTTTAAACAGGGTAACCCATTGACCTGGATATTTGGTTCTTTTTCCGGGCTATTGTCTGGGGTGTTTTATCCTGTATCTGTGTTGCCCCACTGGCTTCAGCCATTTGCCGCTTTTATTCCCCTTACTTATGGGCTAGATGCCGTGCGAAAGGTCCTGTTGACTGGCGCTGGGATACTTGAAGTTTCGCACCAGCTCCTGGTCCTCCTATTTTTCTCTATAGTATTTCTTGGAGTCGGATTGGCTGCAGTGGCCTATGCACTGAAGATCGCACGAAAAGATGGGACATTGTTGTACTATTGATTAGTAATAGGACGTTCCCTATCTCAACTAGAGTTGATCAGACAGATGTGAATACCTTTGATTTTTGCAAAAAATAATCGTAAGCCCGAATGTAATGTTCCTTGAGTGCCAAAACTAGTTGATTCCATGTCAAAGCTGCTTTATTCCAGATTATGCGCTCCAAATAGAGAACAAAGAGATTTTTTCTTTACATTTCAGATGATTAGCAATATTATACCTTTTGTTACAATTCACGCAAAAAATAAACTGGATTTATACTGAAAGGACATTTCCTAACGGAAATCAATTTGACAAAGCGACTTACAGGAGGGGGAGCGTTCTATGGTAGAAATACTGTTTTTTGGGTTCTTATTTGGTGCAATCATCTACCTTTCAAAATTGAACAGAAATGATGTTATCAGTGGGTTAGCAATGCTGAAAGATTTCAGTGTTGCAAAAGCCATCGCAGTGGCAATTGGTCTAGGCGCAATCTTATTGAACACGGAAATAGCACTGGGGCTTGCCACGTATCACATTAAACCTTTTATTTCAGGTGGAGTAATACTAGGCGGCCTGTTGTTTGGAGTGGGAATGGCCATTTTGGGATATTGCCCAGGTACATTGCCTATATCCCTAGGGCAGGGATCAATAGATGCATTGTTTGGTATTTTCGGAGGGTTACTAAGTGGGTTTGTATTTACGCTGTTATTCCCACACATGCAAGGCATATTAGGGCCTAATCTTGGTAAAATTTCATTATACACCCTTTATGGTAGCGATCCTGTGAAATTTTTTGTCCTCACCTTTATCATTGGTGCTGGCCTTATAGCAGTGGCATTTTTTATTCACAAAATAGAGGGAGCAAAAAATTTACGTTGGTTTTATGGTGGAATCGCCCTTGCCATTTTGAATTCAATTGCTTGCCTTTCAGCCACTACAGGACGACCCATTGGTGCATCGACTTCTTATCCTTACCTAGCTGATATAATAGTCGGATTCACTCAAAATTCTTATTTTGAAAAGATCCAGGCCCCTGGGCATTGGGAAGTGATCTTTTTGGCAGGTGCATTGATTGCGAGCCTTGTATTGTCAGTGATGAGAAAGGAATTCAAAATCACATTTGTTCATTCTCGCTGGGCATCTATTAAAGGCGATGCTGTTCCAAAACGTTTGACTTGGGCCTTTATCGGTGGTTTCATCCTCATATTTGGTGCAAGGATGGCAGGTGGATGCACTAGCGGCCATGTTATATCAGGGGGAATGCAACTTGCCCTCAGCAGTTGGACCTTTGCAATATTTGTCTTCATTGCATTCCTGATTACAGGTAAACTCTTTTATAAGACCCCCAAAAAACTCTAACACCTCGCCTTCTAGATACCTTGGGGAGCACATTTATTGTGCTCCCCATCAAACAGTTCAGTCAAAAACCAATGAGCCAATAGGCCTCAAATAAGGGGAAACCTTGAATTAGGGTTGCAACTTCGGCAAAATTGCTAGCTGCATGATCCGGGATAATAATGCACAATGATAGGAACCAAAAAGGAGATGGGAAATGGAGGGAAAGATCGTTGACCAGACTATTTTCCAACGGACGGACGGAAAGATATCGGCGGATCTTGAAGGCGAAGAGGTCATACTCGATATGGACAGCGGCATGTACTTTGGATTGAACGAAGTAGGCCAGTTCATATGGAAAAGACTTGAAGAACCCTCTTCCTTTCGAAGCCTTTTGGATTCCATGCTGTCAGAATATGATGTAACAGAGGAGCAATGCCGTCAGGACCTAAAAACTTTTTTGAATGCCCTGCTGGAGGCCGGCCTCATCCAGTTAGTAGAATGAACAAATGGGGAAATTATCCAGGTTCATATGCCTTGAACCTCTAGAGAAAAGGCTTTTTTTTCTCTCCTTAGGCTGGATATTATTTACGCGATTTGCCCTTACCATATTTCCTTTTAAAAAGACCCTAGCTTTGGTCGAATCACAGGCAAAAAAATATCTGAAAAATCCCAAAGCCACTTCTGGAGAGATTTCTGTTGCCAGGCTAGCGTGGCTGATTTCACGCGCTGCCCATATAGTGCCTGGCTCTACCTGCCTAGTCCAGGCCTTAGCTGGAAAGATAATCTTTGCCTCGCAGGGGATAAATCCCAAGTTTCATATTGGTGTAAACATGCAAGAAAAACATGACCTCGAGGCCCATGCCTGGCTGACCCTCGATGGAGAGGTGATATTGGGGCAGATGCCGAACCTTTCTAAATTCAAACCATTGTCTGGGGCCTCACTGCTAGATATATGAGTGCAATTGCCGGAATCTGTTATTGGGATGGAAGAGACGTAGCCAGAGAAGAGCTTTTGGCAATGGCCAAGGCCCTGGCCCATCGCGGTCCTGATGGGAAAAATATCTGGCATAAAGGCCCTATTGGCCTCGTGCACCTAATGCTCCATACAACTCCCGAATCCCTAAATGAAAGACTGCCCCTAGAGGATAAGGCAACCGGATTGGTCATAACTTCGGATGCAAGGATCGACAATCGTGAAGAACTGCTTGAATCCCTCGGTGTTAAGGGACGGGAGGCATCCCAGATGCCAGACAGTGAGCTAATACTCAAGGCATATAAAAAATGGGGAAGAAAGTGCCCAGAAAGACTCTTAGGAGATTTTGCCTTTGCAATATGGGACTCGCGGGAACGCACCCTTTTTTGCGCGAGAGACCACATGGGGGTGAAACCCTTTTACTACTATGCCTCCAGGGATTTTTTCGCCTTTTCCACTGAAATAAAGGGACTTTTGGCACTGAACAATGTCTCGCGTAGGATCAATGAAGTACGCATAGCCGACTTTCTTGCTGCCATAGTTTTGGATAATGAAAGTACATTTTGGCGTTCGATACTACGCCTGCCTCCTGCGCATTTTTGTGTGATTCGAAATGGTATTTTTGAGAAAGGTGCTTACTGGCAACTACCCTCTGAACCTAAAAAACATATTAAGAGAGATAGTGAATATGCTGAAGAGTTCCGTCATATATTCACAGAGGCAGTCAGATGCCGCCTTCGCTCTGCCTTTCCCCTGGGATCTTATTTGAGCGGAGGTCTCGATTCCTCTTCCATTGTATGTGTTGCCGCCGAACTTTATGAAAAAAAGGGCATCGATGGCCCCCATGTCTTTTCAGGTATTTTTGACGAAATAGCCCAGTGTGATGAACGAAAATACTTTATGCCAGTAGTTGAAAGATATAATCTCCCCACCACTTTTGTTTATGCAGACCGCCTAGAGCCCCTTGCTGAGCTAGAGAAAATGCTCAATGAACAGGACGAACCCTTTTTTGCTCCGCATATATTCATGAGTCGGGCCCTTCTGGGCTTGGCCAGGGAGAATGGTTTCCGAATAATGCTGGACGGACATGACGGTGACAATACGGTTTCCTACGGGACAGGGCTTTTATTAGAGCTAGCTGGGGATTTCAAATGGCTCAAGTTGGCAAAGGAGTGTTATTGCCTAACGGACGGTTCACTACATGAGGCCTTGGAAATTGCCTATGTTGCCATACGACGAAGATGCGTGCCACTAAGTATAAAGTGTATGGCAAAGGTCGTCCGGCAAATTCTACACATCTTTAAAGCCGAAAGGCAAAAGGAATCTCAAGAGCTGATTAAGCCCCCTTGGCATAACATATTGAATGATGAATTCATAAAGAAAACTGGTTTGATTGAGCGGTGGAGAGATTTCAAAAAAAACGATCCATACCGTGGAGATCGCGAATTCGAACGCCACCGCCGTGCACTGTACCAACCTTTTATGCCCTATGGCCTGGAAGTCCTGGATCGATGTGTATCAAACTTTGGTATTGAGGCCAGATATCCTTATTTTGATAAAAGATTGATTGAGTTTTGTTTAGATCTTCCAGCACGTCTTAAATTACATCGCGGACTGAATAGATACATAGTACGATTTGCATTAAAGGATATACTTCCTGAATCTATTAGGAAAAGAAAAAATAAAAGTGATTTTACTGCGAATTTGATACACGGATTACGAGTAAGAGATAGAGATAGGCTTCAGCAGTTTTTGCAAAAAATTTCGCATGAACATAAAGAATTTTATCAGGTACAAGAAATAGAACGGATTAGAGAAGGCTTTTTGAACATGGATCAAAACCCTACTGCATCTGATGCATTTACCCTATTGAAAATACTTGTGTTGACTCTGTGGATCAGTAGTGCTAAAAATATTTTTCATTAAGAATTTAAAAAGATTGTAGGTGGGGAAATTCTGTGAAAGATACAGAGTACGATATCAAGAAAACTAAAGAAAATCGTAAACAATACTCAGCTCCCATATTGAGCCGCCTTGGAACAGTAGAAAATTTAACCTTGGGTCACAAACATGGGCCAGGTACAGACGCTGCTTTTATCTATCCCTATCATCATAAGGGAGGCAAAACTTTTTCTCATTCCCACCATAACTAACCGTACCAATTAATCGTGCATCAAAACTACCACAAATATAAGGCCTATGGACTTCATATAGAATCAGAGGTTTCCATTCCCGAATTTGAAACAGCTAGATTTTCAAAAAGTGATGTTTCAATAATCCTTAAGCGCCCTGAAAGAAGGCCGCCACGCCTTCGAGGACTGTCAGGAGTACGTTTTGAAATCGCTCAACAATATAGTTGTCTATTTTGGGAGGACGTAGGCCTCTTTCAGATAAAAAATGGAAATCAAATAACAGTATCACCCTTTCCTGGTGCGTACCGAGAGATTGTACGGCTGCCTATAGCTTCTACATGTATGGCTCTCCTTCTTGAACAACGGGGGTTTTTAGTAATTCATGGAGCGGCATTGGAAATAAACGGCGCAGGCATTGTATTGGTGGGTGACAAGGGATATGGCAAATCCACCTTAACTGCATATCTTTTGGGCTCAGGAGGAAGACTCCTTTCCGACGATGTCACAGCCATCTCGATTGACAGCAATGGGGCATGGATTATGCCTGGCTTTCCCTCCATGAAACTTTGGCCTGATGCTATTAATTTTTTGGGCAGAGATGCGGATGCGCTGAAACGGATTCATCCTTTGGTTGAAAAACGTGCAGTGCCCATGACCTCAAATTTTGCAACAAATCCGACCAGATTGAGATCACTTTTCTTTCTGGGAAAAGCTGACACGATCCAATTGGAACAGGTTGACAAGGCACACAGGGCTTCTACAACTCATGGATGGACTATTTTTTGCTTATCATATAAAAAAAATAGACAAAAAGGTGTCTGAGCGCAGATTTAGACTTTGTGCTGAAATTATGAAAGAATATCCTGTCTGGTTACTCAAACGGCCACCTAAACTTACGCTTCTGCCTAAGTCAGCTCAAAAGATCTACACTGTAATTTAAAAACCACTTGCATAAGCAATAATACTGGAGTAGTCTTTTAAATGGTAATTTGTCCGGGATGGAGGTAATCATGAAAACAGCAAAAAAAAAGAAAAAACCTTATTTTTCTCCTAATATGAAAGAATTGGGGACAATCAAAGATCTAACCCAAGGATGCAGCGACGGAAATTATACTGATCAGGCTTTTCCTATCCACACTCCCAAAAAGGATCTCACGTTTACTCAATAGTGCTATTAAAGTTATATCCAAAAATGGGGGGATTCAAAAATGAAAATTCAAAAAAAAATCGTCCTTTTTTTTGTATTGCTATTAACATTAATGAGTGTAGCCTCTGGTTGGGCTATGACCCAAGAAGACCTCAAGGTGACTATTCAGAAAGAGGGTATTGACAAGGCAGTTGTGGCTGCGCTCGCCGAAGGCATGAATCCTCAAGAAATTGTGAAAGCGGCTCTTAATGTTGAAGGGCTTAACCCAAGGACCATACTTGTGGCGCTTTGTAAGGCAGGAGTAGATACAGATACCATTACAAAGGCAGCCCAAAGCAATAATGTTGGCCAGATGTTCGTGGCATCAGCGTGCCAGGAATGTAAGAAACTAGACCACCTGAGGGTGGCTATTCAGAAAGAAGGTATTGACAAGGCCGTTGTGGCTGCACTCGCTGAAGGCATGAACCCTCAAGAAGTTGTTCAAACGGCTCTTTCTGTTGAAGGGCTTAACCCAAGGGCAGTTATCCTTGCTCTGTACAAGGCAGGCGTGGATCATGCATCCGTTGCCAATGCTGCGAAGAACAACAATATAGGCCAGATGATATTAGCATCTGCACGTGCTCAGTTTTTATCAAAGAATGGAGAGGGTGCCCAGCCTTATACTCCTGCTCCGGCACAGCCATACACGCCGGCAGCACCCGTGGCCCCAGCTCCACCAATACCAGGGCCTGCAGGAGGAGGTTTTGTCCCTGCTGAGCCATATGCCAGTCCTAGTACGCTATAACTTTGTTAACGGCCGTTCATAAATCGTCTAATTCCTTCTTAACATAATGTGTGTTTTAGGCTATAAGCCATCCTAAAAAGGGATGGCTTTGTTTTATGCCTAAAACCTCTTTATTGATGCTGGATACAAGAGCTATTACGCTCTAATAATCTATATAGCGAGGTGGGTTATGAAAAGATTTCTTTGCTTCATTTTGTTGGTAATTGGGACTACATTAGTTGCTTGGAATCATGCCAAGGCCGACGAAGACCCTACAGCTTCGGTCCAAACACAGCAGTTACCAGAATCTGATGCATTGGGCCTAAGCGATGCGGAACTGGGTAAGAGGACCACACAAGAGCCGGAGGCCTATGTACCAGTTTCGGTTTTTGGGACAAAAGGTGGTTACGTCCACCCCTTCATGTCTGTTACCTTCCAGACGTCTGACAACATAAACTTTTCCAGTGTTAATGAAAAATCGGATTGGACTGCTATTTACACTCCTGGCATCTGGTTGGCCGCTCCTGCCAAGAAAGAAATATTTCTCAATCTAGATATATATAATACCTCACCAGGTGGACGATATAAGCAGATCTACACCCCAGAATCTTTTACTCGTTACCAGGCCTACGCACTTTATGTAGCTGACATAGAAGATTTCCATAATCACTCGGAAAGGGATACAACCAAACAGTCTGCAGAGGCATATTTTCAGTACAACCTAAGAGGTGGCCTTTCTGCCAGTATTTACAATAAATATTTAGACACAGAAGACCCAATGGCAGTTGGCTATACCACTATTGGGACTGTTGTCGATAAATATGTAACCAACCTATTGGGTGTAATAGTAGAGTATGATTTTGGCCAAAAACTTCGTATGCGCTTTGACTATAACAATTTTTACCTGGACTATGATAAAGCCTTCAGTAAGGGGAAAAACAGGACTGACAACTCCTATTCAGTATATCTGTATTACGATTACTCGCCAAAGACTTCATTCTTTGGGGAGTATGAATATGTTGACGTAAATTATGATATAAGCAAGATACAGGACAGTACGCAAAATTACGGGTATCTTGGCATCGAGTGGAAGCCAACGGAAAAGGTGGCGCTTAAGGCAAAAGCCGGTTTGATAAGTAGGGACAGTAAGAACCCAAAGGCCAATAGCGTCACTGATCCTGTAGTGGAATTGACCTATGAACACAAGTTCACAGCAAAAACCAATATGAAACTATTTTGGGCCAACAAGCTCAATGAATCAACCATCTCCACATCGGCTTACTCAAAAGACACCATAATCAACCTCCACCTCAACAAAATAATTACTGAAAAGATTGAAGCGACGCTCTTTTTGGATTACACACGTAATGACTTCAAAGGTACTATCGGAGCCAGTAGGGTCGACAATGTTTATACCATTGCACCTAAGGTCAGATACGTATTCAAAGATTGGTTGCAATCAGAAATTGGCTATGAGTATGTTAAAAGGACATCTGATGTCAATCTTGCGGAGTTTGAAGCAAATACATTCTTTGTGCGTGTGTCTGCAGGTTTCTAACAAGGCTATGAGTTGTAAAAAACTGATTTTTCTAGTTCTGGGAGCCCTGTTTGTCTTCGTAAGCGCTAGTTTTGCCAGTTCGGGTGGTTACGTTGTTGGCGAAGGTGATGTGCTGAGGATAACCGTTTATGACCATCCAGATCTTGAAACCAAAGTACGAGTCAATGGAGAGGGGCAGATACTAATGCCCCTCTTGGGCCATGTGGATGTGGCAGGCCTTACTGTATCCCAGATTTCAAAGAAACTGGCAAAGATGCTTGCAGACGGTTACCTGGTTGATCCCCAGGTCAACGTATTCATAGAGGAATATGGTAGTAAAAAGGCCGTTATCCTAGGCATGGTGAAGAATCCAGGCCTCTATGAACTCAGTGGCCCAACAACCCTTTTAGAGCTTATCTCAAAGGCAGGGGGGCTTTCTAAAGACGCTGGTAACAAGGTCACAATCAAAAGAATTGACCCAGACGGAAAGAAGAAGGTCATTAATATTGATCTTAAGGCCTTGATGGAGGGCGGAGACATATCACTTAACATTCAGATAAAGGATGGAGACAACGTGTATGTCTCCAAGGCAGGGATGGTTTACGTAACTGGGGAGGTGAAGGAACCAGACGCCTATAAAATAGATGAAGGGACCACTGTGATCAAAGCAATAGCCCTTGCCGGAGGTTTTACTGGTAAGGCTGCAAAGGGCAAAATAAAGATTATTCGGATGGTTAATGGCAAAAAGAAAGTACTAAAAAATGTCCCCTTAGATACAGCGGTTTTACCTGAAGATGTGATAGTGGTGCCTGAAAGTTTCTTTTAATGAATGGCCCATAAATAGGGGCATCAACTGGATTGCGACAAAGAGATACACTGTATCTTTGTTGTTTCAGTGAAAATATAAACATAGGATGAGGTTGGGTAATGGAGGTTCAACAGATAAATGAGCAGGAAATCCACCTGCGAGACTACATAAGGGTCCTAAAAAAGCGAAAAAAAATAATCATTACTTTTGCAACTATAACTATTGCAGTCGTAGTGCTGGCAACCCTTGCTGCAACACCCTATTACAAGGCAAGTGTACAGGTCCTCATAGAAAGAAACTACGATGCCGAACTCATGGGAAGGATGTACATCCCCTATGATCCAGAATTTTTGGAAACCCAATTTAACATCATAAAAAGCAGAAATGTCATAGACAGGGTAGTAAAGAAACTCAAACTTGATACGGCATACAGACAACATTTCTTCAAAGAAGAGCAGCGGTCGTTCCTTGCACCAGTGGTCTCCTGGATCAAAGACACCATCAAATCGGTTATGCCATCGAAAAAAGGAACAGCACAGGATGAAGAGGATATTTCTCTTGAAGCCCAGGTAAAACCTCCAAGCGATGCAGATATCATAGCAAAAATAATCCAAAGTAGGCTCTCTGCCAAACCTGTACCCAACACCAAGATCGTCACTATAAGCTATATGGATGAAAATCCTGTCCTCGCGAGCCTCATAGTGAACACCATAGCAGAGGCCTATATGGACGAAATGCTAGACATCAAGATGAATGCCAGCCGTTATTCCATTAAATGGATGACCCTCAAGGCAGAAGAGGAAAAGAAAAAACTCGAGGCCTCGGAAAGGGCCCTTCAGGCATACACGCGAGAACACGACATAGTCACCGTTGAAGACAGGCTGGCAGTGATCCCACAGAAACTCCAAGAGTTTAGCACCCAGCTCTCCAAGGCCCAGGCAAAGAGAAAGGAATTGGAAGAAGTCTACCGCCAGATTCAACAGGCCGGAAATGACACTGCAGCACTGGAAGCCCTGCCGATTTTCAGTGAAAACAAGACCCTCCAATCACTGCGCGATCAAATACTGAAGGCAGATCAGCACATTGCAGAACTGTCCAAAAAATATGGCCCCAAGCACCCCCTCATGATCAAGGCAGTAGAAGATCGTGAAGTCCTTTTGAGAGAAAAGCAAAAGGAACTCCAGCGAATAGTACATTCCACAGAAATGAATTACAAACTGGCCAAATCCACTGAGGAAAATCTGAAGGATCTCCTTGAACAGACCAAACAGGAACTCATCAACCTGAAGGACCGGATGATCCAGTATGACATACTAAAAAGAGAAGCAGACACAAATCGTGCCCTCTACGATGCCCTCATAAAACGTATAAAACAGCAGAGCGCTAGTGAACAGACCCAAACTGTAAACATCTGGGTGGTAAAAAAGGCAGAGGTCCCTGTTGCGCCTGCAACACCCAAAAAGAAACGAAATCTCTTACTGGCAGTTGTGTTGGGACTCTTTGGCGGCATAGGAATGGCATTTTTCGTGGAATACCTGGACAACACTGTAAAATCAGTGGAGGAAGTGGAACAAAAAACCGGACTCCCTGTCCTCACAGTGGTTGCGGACGTCAAAGAAAAGCATGAATCCATCGACAGACAGGTGCTAGAGCATCCACGTGGCCCAATAGCAGAGAGCTTCAGGGCCTTGAGGTCCCAACTCATGCTTTCTTCTGCAGAACATCCGCCACGCTCAATCCTCATTTCCAGCGCAGTGGAGGGAGAAGGCAAAACAGCCTTGGTTGTAAACCTTGCAACCACTCTGTCTGAGGCCAATCGTTCGGTACTGGCAATAGACTGTGATTTGCGAAAACCCAGACTTCACAAGGCATTTAACCTCGTAAATGACAAGGGCTTGAGTTCGTATCTCGTAGGAGAGGCAGGAGAACAGGATGTCATTGTAAATCTATCAGAACCAAAGATAGATGTCATGACCTCTGGGCCCATCCCCCCAAACCCAGCAGAACTTCTTGCCTCAAACCGCATGGAAGAACTTGTAACACGTATGAAGGACAAATATGACTTCGTACTCTTTGATTCGTCTCCCATATTGAGTGCTACAGACAGCCAGATTCTCAGCCGTCTGGCCGAAGGGACGATACTTGTTATTCGTGCAGGAGAGACCACCTTTGAACAGTTACAAGGCGCCCTGAGACTCTTCAGGAGCGTAAATGCAAATATCCTTGGTATTGTACTAAATGGCGTGGATCTGGGTAAGAATGAGCAATATTACTACCACGGATATTATTCCTATTATGGATCAGAATAGCCTCCAGTACCTTTGTGATAGGCGTTGAGTATGATAGATATCCACTGTCACATTCTGCCTGGCCTCGATGATGGTGCCGATGATGAAGACGAAGCCCTGAGGATGGCTAGTATTGCTGTTTCCGACGGTATAAAATATGCCATTGCAACCCCACATGTTTTGACCCCATCCCTTTCGCCAGAAGAAATCAGGATCAAGGTGGAGTCACTAAATACGCTATTCAACCACCATGGGCTGGACTTTGAGGTCTTTCCAGGCGCTGAAGTCGGCTTTTATTCTGATTTGTCCAATTTCGACCACTATCATTTAAATGGTGGCCCATACCTTCTCCTTGAATTTCCCCATGGTCAACTCCCTCCAACAGCAGCAGAACGGATATCCTTGTTGCTACGAGACGGCCGAAAGCTGATTCTGGCCCACCCAGAGAGAAATGAATCCGTTATCATGGAGCCAAAAAGGCTTCTGGACCTTGTTGGCCCCAATGTATTCGTCCAGATATCTGCCGGGAGCCTTACAGGGGAATTTGGGCCTGATGTCCAACGTTGTGCCATGTATCTCCTCAAACAGAAGATGGTTAGTTTTATAGCCACAGATGCGCATTCCTCGCACCATCGCCCGCCCGTCTTGTCCAAAGCAGTGAAAGTGGCTGCCAAAGTCATAGGTAAGGATACTGCCAAACAGCTAGTGACCACCAATCCCATGCAGATTATTGATGGGCTCAGGGTATAGAAAGGTAGAGTGATGAATAACAGGGTATGGTCAATCGACTTTATCCTTTACATTGCCATTTTGATCTTCTGCCCACTTGCCTTTGGCACAGTTGAAACGTGGTCCAAGACCGTAATGGAGTTCTTGGTCCCTGTTGCCCTTTCCATTTTGCTTCTGCGGATCCTTTTAAAAAAGGATGGTCCCTGGCTTGGAGTTCCAGGCGCGACTCCATTGTTTTTGCTGTTAATTTATATGCTATTCCAGGCTATACCCCTGCCCCCTGCACTACAAGGCCTCATCTCTCCTTCATCACAAAAGGTCTACAGCTCTCTGGAAATACTTTCCGGCCATTATCCTTCCCTCCCCCTTACTGTAAACCTGCATGACACCCTAAAAGAGTTCTTTAGAATAGCCACCTATTGCCTATTCTACCTCCTCACTGTCAACTTGCTTCGAAGGTATTCACGGCTCAAGGTGACCCTGTCTATTGTAGCTGGGCTTGTTGGGGTAATTGCCTTTTTTGCCATATTGCAAAAGTTTACTGCCCATGACCGTATCTACTGGTTTCGTACTGTTCCTGCAAACGCCCTCCCTGTAGGACCATGGGTTTATCACAACCACTTCGCAGGATTTATGGAGATGCTCATTCCTCTGACTGTGGCGATGTTCCTCTATTACAGGCCAAACGTCTCGTATAAGACCACCCTTCGGCAAAAAGTGGTGGAGTTTCTCACCTTCCCCACTGCAAACCGCCACATCTTATTGGGATTTTCAGGGATTCTTGGAGCGACATCTCTCTTCCTCAGCCTTTCAAGAGGAGGCATTATCTCGTTTTTACTTTCATTTCTCATCTTTGTTTTTCTCATTGGGAGAAAAAACAAGCGGATACGCGGCATATTACCGGTTGTTGCCATAATCCTTCTCTTTGTACTGGAGGTAACGTGGTTTGGATGGGACCCCATTGTCGAACGCTTCAACAAGATGTTCAACGAAGAGGGAAGACTATTTGATGGCCGTTTCAAAATATGGCAGGACTGTGTGAAATTGATAAAGGACTTTTGGCTTTGTGGTGCTGGTTTTGGGACCTTTGAACACATTTTTCCCCTCTACAGAGAAAAAATGGACGCTGCAGTTAAAGTCTCCCATGCCCATAATGATTATATAGAAATCTTGACAGATGGAGGGATCATTGGCCTCATACTCATTGGCTGTTTTTTGGCCTCCATCATGATGCATGGATGGCGCAGAATCCAAGGCCGAAGAGACATATTCTCCATCTATATATTCATAGGGGCATTTTGCGGGATTTTGGCAATACTTTTCCACAGTTTCACTGACTTCAACATGCACAATGGTGCCAATGGCCTCTATTTTTTCTTTCTATGCGGAGTCATGGTCTCAGCAGCAAATGTAAGGCGATTCGGGAAAAAAAGAAAAAATTTGTTAAAGCAAGGTAGGCTACCAGGTGCTGTATTCGTTCTTTCACTGGCCCTCATAGTTTTGGGGGCTCGATTCAATGTAGGGCAAATTATCTCCAACAATATCTTTGACCAGATCAGTAGGATCTATCTGAATCCTCACATTCCCCAAGAGCGTCTGCTCCAGATGAGGGCCTCTATTCAAAAGGCCATTGAAGCAAGTCCATTCGAGGCCAGAAACCATTTTGCCGCTGCAAACATAGACGCATTTCTCCTCAAACCTGCCCAGACCATGAAGGAGTACCGCGACACCTTGTGGCTAGAGCCCACCAATTCTGATTTTCTCATGAGAGTTGGGCTGTATGTTGCCCAATTGAATTATGATACAGGAAATTCTTTGATCAAACTGGCCATCCAATATGACAACCTCCATGCTGATTTGCGTTTGGCATATGCGCGCTGGTTATTTGAACAGGGACGTATGGATGAAGGCCTAGAAGAATTGAAAATTGCCATGAGCCAGGACCCAAGCCGCCTGAAAGATTGTATTGCCCTCCTGATGCTCTATGGCATGGATGCACGCACAATGGAGCGGATCCTTCCAGACAAGGCGCAACTTTACCTCAAGCTTGCATCATATTTGGATAAGGCAGGAAAAAAAGATACTGCGGCAAAGCTCTACCGCAAGGCACTTAACAAGGTTGACAATGAGGAAAAGATCAGGCCATGGTATTTTATCACCCCCTATTGGTTTTTTATGAGGCACCAAATGTACGATGAGGCCCTCTTTGCTATAAACCAGGGGATACGCTACCTACCCAACAATAGCAGGATTCGACTCAGGGCAGGTGACCTTTATAGGAGGCTGGGCCTTGTATTCAGAGCAAAAGAAGAATACAGGCAGGTACTGGTCATTGACCCAAATAACAGCGAAGCAAAAAGGAAATTGAAATTACTGAATCAAAAATAGGCTATAAATCCACCACATCTCCTTGTATCTCAGCTTAATCAGTCACGTGTTTTTCTGCGTACTGAGCCAATACCTCGTGTATTCTATAGGGGGGACGGACCTTAAAATAATGATCCACGACCATGTGACCTATTTCATGTGATAGGACCCTCAGGTTGCAATCTCTGACAGACAGGTAGATCGTCTTTTCACTGAGAGAGTAATAGGCAATGTGTTTGGCTCGTCTACCGTATTTCTGGTAATATACCTGTTGCACATCCTTTGAAGAGGGTAGGAGGACCAGGGAAAAATGGACGTATTGAGGAAACATATCGAGGACCGCTTCTACCTTCTCAACGATTATGTCAACTTTTGCGCTCACTTCATCAGAGACAGTCACCAAGGGTCTATTTCGGAGGAGATAACCCAGACGTCGTCCCAGATATAGTCTTTTATTGAACTCACGCAATAGATCATCGTCTGAGTAGCGAATGGTTGCGTATCTGGTCTTTAATTCTTGCCCAAACGAGACATTTGAAATCAGTAATGAGAGAAAAAAAATAAAGATAGCCGAATAAACAGCTTTATTCATCAGCCACCGAAAAGAAGCTCAACGTATTTATGGCATCGGCATTAAGACGTTTGATGCGTTCAAGCTTCTCGCCGCAATCTCCTTCACTTGAAATGATCCTGTTGATTTCTTCGTGGGTCGCTGTAAGAGCCCTGATCTTGGTGGCAAGGTTTTTATTGAAGCTAGTCAATTTGTCCGCCAATTCCTTTGCCTCGTCCTTTTCCCTCAACTTGACTGAAAATCCTATTTTTCCACTATTCATCTCATCCAGGACCTTTTCAAAGCGGTAAAGAGGACCTGCTGTGCGATGGGTCTGAAAAAGCACATACAATACCACCAATAACCCACATGGTATTAAAAGCACCCAATTAGCCATGGCAAACTGCCAAAAGAGGGCCAGGGGTGTCTTATTGATGGAAAGATCATTATCCCGGTATACTAGCGTCAGGGAGTCAGACGACAAAAAGATCAATAAAAGACTGAGGATCAACGCAGAGCACACTAGGACCATGTAGGTTATGAACATGTAGCGGCCCTGGTATCTCTTATTGATGAAAAAGTTGCGGCGTTTGTATCTTTTACTCATGGCTTTTCAATCTCGATATTCTTGGTATGGATTTCCACCTTTGCTTTTTTCCGTAACTCATCAAGCCATTCTCTGAAAATTTGTTCGCGTCTGAATTCGGTTATAATAGTAGCAATTTCCTCGTCTGTGACGTTGTCGTCTGCCTGGGTTGGAGGGCCAACCTGCTTTAATTCAATGATATAACGCCCCCCCATGATGTTTAAGACCCCTGATTTTTCCCCAGGCTTTAGGGAAAGCAGTGATATCCGGAGCGGTAGGGCAAGATTGTCGAATAGATCCGAGACCTGATTAGATGTATTTTTCCCAACGACATCCTTGGCAGAGGAGTCATTCTGGGAAGTGCCGACCTTTGTAAGGGTGAAGGTCACCTTCCTTCCAATTAGGTTCCTGTAAGCCCTAATTTCCTCTTGGGTAGGGGTATAAGAGATGGACCGCATTTTACGGTCAATGAGGATTTTTATGAGGGATTGTTCATAAAAATTCTTCAAAGCTCGGCGAAAGGGTTCTTCCTGATCGATTTTTAGCCTCTTGGCCTCCTGGATGAGGAGTTCCCGGGTAATGAGAGATTCTACGTAGTTAGTACTGCCGCCAAGGAGGGCTGGCTGTTGGTTTAATTGTTGAGCCAATTCAGACGCAGTTATCAATTTCCCATTAACTCTGATTACGTAGTCCTTAACTGTAGTTTTATGAGAGGACCTATCCATCAAAAAGAGACCAACAGTGGAAATCAAAGCGATAAGTATGATGTAGACGACATATTTCATGATTGCTTAATTGGTGGTGACAAGATTAAGGACTAATTCCTTACCTCCGTTTTGATATTAACAGCGACCGCCTATTAGATCAAGGAAAGTATCTTTTAATTTTTAGGAAATATAATCTTTTATATCTAGAAAGCCTTCTGAAGAGCGCTAACCGCAAGTCGAAACATGCTCAATTTCCCTCAACATCGCCCAATAGAGAGCAAACTACGGCCTCAGAAGGCATTTAGAGAGTGTTTAAAATATGCCCATAGGCCCCAAAGATCAATGTAGAATGAAAATCAGGAAAATAAGCAGACAGACCACCATGGATGAACTCCCTGGAGCCCGCAGAATCTACTGCCTGGCGAACTTGATGTGGCCCTATTTCGTAGCGTTCACACTCCTTTTCTGCTACCGATCAGGAGCTTTGGACGTATATTATGCACAGGCTGCTTCGAAATAGTATGGTGACGGTACTGTTGGATAAGCGCGGTATATGTGTCGAAAGACCTCTTCCGTTAAAGATTCTACATCTTCTTCAGAGTAAGTCTCAACGGGAAGCCCTGTCTCCTCACTCCACAAGAAATCCCTGATTGTGACACGCACGGCATCCCGAGTTGATTCCTTATCCCTCCAGTGATCGATTTTGAGTTTTTCAGATTTTAGGGTTTGCAATAGCTCAACTGCCACTTTCTTGACCCGTTTGATTTCAGCAGAACTTAGTTCAGGCTTTTTCAAAAGATCGAATATGGCCAATGACTCTTCGTCTAATCCTTCCCGGATGGCACGAATTTCTTCTTTGTCTAGCTCCTGAACGAACTTTATGAGGGCCTCGAAGGTTTTCTCGATAGTTAAACGGTCCTTTTCCCGGTTGTATTCCGCCACAATTTCTTCATAATGACGTTGAAAGTCTGTGCGAAGTGGATTCTGTTGCAGGAGTCGCTCAAGCCGCTTTTCTATAGCCTGCTTCAAGCCCTGAACAATCGTTCGCCTGTCTGGGCGCCGCTCAAACTCCTTGCGTAACCGGTCGAAGTCAATTTTACTGATGTTATAAGGAGCCTGTTCTTCAGCCACCATGTCAGGCCGCGTCTCGATAGCTTCGTCAACAACCTTGTGGAGTTCCCGTATTATATCTGTGATGTCCGCCCGTTCTCTATCCTCCTGTAAACTCTTGTAAACAATGTTGACCGCGTCATATTCTTTTCGGAACGCATTTATCCCCTTGACGTTGATGCAGGCTTTGAATTTTTTGAAGACCTCCCTGCACATCACTTCAAAGCGTTTTCGCGTCTCATCGCTCTCATTTGCTGCTTCCTTAGCCGCCACAATGGCGGCATTACGCTCAAAGCCAGTCTTTGTGATGATATCATCCAGGGAGGCTTTGTGATCGGTAAAAAAGGTCCGAACCAGCGAGATGACTTCCTTCAATTCCGCGAGCAATTCTTTTTCGGGTCTTGCCGGCTCACGTTCACCGGCCTCGCCTCCGTGCCCACCATCTGCCTGGCCTGCAAAAGTGGCTAGGGCTTTCCGTAGATACTTGAGGATACCGCAATAGTCGACGATGAGGCCATTGTTTTTGCCTTCGTTCACACGGTTTGCACGTGCGATGGCCTGCATGAGCGTGTGGGCCTTTAACGGCTTGTCGAGATATAGAATTGAAAGGCTTGGGACATCGAAGCCAGTGAGCCACATCGCACAAACAATAGCAACGCGAAAGGGGTGTTCTTCCTCCTTGAAAGCCTCATCCAGAGCCATCCGTTGCATATTGTGGAACTTAGGCTTCTCCCTCAGGGCAGGTGGGAGATCCATCCCTTCTTTGATGAGTCTGCGGTGCGGCTTGACATCCAGCCCCCATTTCTGGAACTTTTCCACCTCGCCCTGTTCCTCGCTAATAACAACGGCCATGCGGGTTTCGCGCATCCATTCGATCTGCCGGCGTAGATAGACCTCTTCTTGCTCATCGGCTGTCGATTTCAGTTCAGTCTCTAACACTGCGATTCGCTCTTTCCAGTAATTGCTGATGAGATTGTACATCCGGACACAGATAATCTTGTCAATACACACCAGCATGGCTTTCCCGGATTCCCACGCGTTCGAGTAGTGCTGCACAAAATCCCTGGCGATTTGATCCAGGCGTTTCTCTGCCGTGATGATGTGGTAATCTCGTTTCAGTTCCCGCTCAAGACGCTGCTCCACATCTATGTCGCTTATCTCGATTTCCTCTAGCTTTGCAGCAACCCGCTCGTTCAGATCACCTATCGCAACTCCGAGTTTGTCCCCGCGGGCGTCGTAGTAAAGCGGGACGGTGGCTCCGTCCTCAACTGCTCGCTGGAAGTCGTAGGTTGATACATAGTCACCAAAGACGCGCCTAGTAATTTCATCGTCCTTGAAGAGTGGGGTACCCGTAAAACCGATATAACTGGCATTAGGCAGAGCGTTCCGCATGTTCAATGCCAGCTTTCCATACTGTGTACGGTGCGCTTCATCAGTCAAAACAATAATATCATCACGTTGGGTGTAGCCCTCGCCTGCGTCAACATCTTGATTGAACTTCTGAATCAGCGAGAACACATACGCTTTCTGTTGGGCGAGCAACCTTTTCAGGTGCTTCCCGCTGCTAGCACGGCACGGATCGCGGTCGTTGTCCACTAGGCCGCATCCTGCAAAAGTCTTGTATATCTGCGTGTCCAAGTCCTCACGGTCAGTCAAAACAAGGAAGGTGAAGTTACTTCCAAGTTTTCTGTGAACCTTGCGAGTAAAGAACACCATCGAATAACTCTTGCCAGCGCCCTGCGTATGCCAGAACACACCTAGCTTGCCCTGTAGTTTCTTGCGATTCCGCACTGCTTCCACTGCCCGGTTGACACCCAGAAATTGATGATTGCGGGCGAGTATTTTGTGCAGTTTCCCCGAGGATTCATCAAAAACGATGAAGTTTTCGAAAAAATCCATGAAGTTTCGCTTTGAGCAGACGCCCTTAAGAAGCGTTTCCATATCTACGACGCCCGGTTCCTCTTCAGACAGGCGTTTCCATTCATGAAAATGTTCCCACTTGCTTGTAATGGAACCGATGCGTGCCTTGACTCCGTTGGCCAACATGATAATGGCGTTGTGATGAAAGAGGTGTGGGATTGTATCTTTATAGTCAGAAAGGTTCTTCTCATATGCAATTCGAAGATTCTTGTGGATATTCTTGCATTCAATGAAAAGTAGGGGCAGTCCGTTGACAAAGCCCACAATGTCCGCCCGGCGGCGATAAAGGTCGCCGCGCACCCACAACTCCCGTACGCAAAGAAAGTGGTTGTTCTCTGGATTGTCAAAATCGAAAACCCGCAGCCGGCTCCTCACCCTATCCCCCTTGTCGTTACGGAAGGTCACACGGACTCCGTCCCTGAGTAACGCATATTTTTCGCGGTTGATGGCCAAGAGCGTTTGCGCTGCGGTTACTGCAGTAATTTGCCGGATTGCATCATCGTAGACGCTCTGGGGAAGCCCAGGGTTAAGTTCCACGAGTTTTGAGCGCAGATACCGCGTAAGGACCACTTCCCGGTCCGATCCCCGACCTAGCAGACTATCCGGCCCGAAGTCTTCGTTGTTGTAGGCATAAACCGACTCCCATCCGAGTTCTTTTTCGAGGTACTCAGCCGTAGTCTGTTGGACCAGGGTGGATTCGGTGTAACTATAAACAGTCACGATTATGCCTTCATTTTTATTGACCAATTATGATCTGGTGCGCACATTTGGTTGATAAAAAAAACTTTTAAAATCCATACAATTACATTTATTATCGACCATTTTTATCGACCAGCAAACCCTGATAAAAGCTATTTTGGTCGATATACTATTCAGAAACCCAATATCGTCTACCCCTTTTCTCACCCTTGTAGTGAACGACTCTATCCTTCACGAGCCCTTCAATGGTTCGCTTGATCCGCCTGCGATTGATCTCAGTCCCGATACGGCGATGGATATCACCAATTGCCGATCCAGGATACCTCTTCAGGTCTTCAATAACTAGTGCCCTTAACCTGTGAGGCTCGATTCGCTTTAATGTAGTTTGTCCTGAAAAATCCATGCGTCTTAAAAGTGTAGGTTCGATAAAATATCGCGTTGCCCGCGTTCGACCGCTTTGTTGAACAAGATTCAGTTCTTGCAGTCTTCCCATCCAGGATGTTAGCGCACCTGTGTGTTCAAGATTGAGACAATCTGCAAGTTCGCGGGCTGTCAATGCTTCATGCTGGGCCAACAAACCAAGAGTGATCCGTTCCCGCTGGGTCAGTTGAAAGGTTTGATCCGCCTTAGTGATGAAATCTATCACCTCTGGTTTTAACACTCTCCGACGAATAGTTACTTCCACCCGGTCCGGGCCTTCCTTGAGTTCTGGAACAGGTCGCCCTTGAGAAAGCAAGACTTCATAAATTTTGTCGTAACCGCTACCTTCTCGTTCCATGAGCTTTAAATCATGAAACACCCGGGCCAAGTGCTCGTTGCGGCGCACAGTGATGTGTAAGATATTTCGTGGTGTAACTCCTAAGGGTAGCAGCCCCGGATTAACTATCTCAAGCCGGTCATGATACAAATTGAGAAAAATATCACCCCGTTGCGTATAAGGCCGGTGCACTAACGCATTGACCAGCAGTTCTCGGACAACCACCTCGTCATAGAGGGGCAGATGTTGCCTGAAAAGTCCGTTTGGCAGTTCATAGTACTCCTGAAAGTCCGGAATCCCCTGCCACACTGCCTCCACCAGCTCCATAGGTGACAGAGTATGGTCATCCCAAACCAATTTATTCACTTTGTTGCCGCTCTCATCATACTTGATAAACTGAATCACCGGGGCACTGCCCAGACGCGCACGGTCAGAAGATCGCCCGACGCAGAGCATACCCAGATTGGTCAGCCATGGGCCTGAGGCCAAAAGGTAGTGATCTAACAGTTCAAAATCGCTCTTTTCTTTAACTGATGGCTTTACGCGCTCCGAGTCTCGAATGCCCTGGATGAAGGCCCCCAATTTTTCCGGATCATACCGATCCCTTGGGACTTGTAAAGAAGTCAATGTTTCCCAGGGCTCAGCGCTGCGCTCTTCCAGCAGGCGTAAGACACCATCGCCAACCAATGGTTTGCAGTCGTCTGAAATCCGAATAAAATACCGTCCATCCGTGGTGGATGCAGCTGAATGAGATCTCAACACCCGTAACTCAATGTACTCCGCTCCATTGGTAGCGGTCTTTATCTCGGTTGCAACGGTTACGTTCACTGTCAGTTCACCTATGCGCTTCTGAATTTTGCCTGGAAGGTCCCTGGGTATGATTTGGCCTTCCGGTGGTTCCATGGCTCCATCCTCAATGCCGATAAGAATAGTCCCTCCTCTGGCATTGGCAAAACATACGCACTCCTTGGCCAGTTCCTTCCAATCGGCTCTCCGACCGGTGACTATGCGCAACGATTTTTGCTCAATAAATTGATCCTCTCCATTCATATAACTATCTCCCCGTTCATGAGCTGTGGAAGAAGAAGGTCGAGGGCTTTCACTAAATATTCTATCATCCTATGTAGGTTTGCAATCTAATGATCTATGGGGCCTACCTGTTCTTGAAACATCTCTATCAATGTATCTGGAGGTTGAAGGAGTTCTACGTCATGAAGGTCTTTCTTAGTGATTGCAGCGAAAATTGCCCCGCGCTCCATATGTCTCTTTGAAAAAAAGTTCTTAAGACTATAAAAAAGAAAACTCTGTTGCCCACGATTAGGTCTAATAGCAGATAAGCCACGACCAATCACTATTTTGTCAAGTGTTATATTTTTTATCCGCCCCACTGATGCACGGACGCTAAGGAGGATGTCCTCAGGTTCGATGTCCGCCCGGCGGCGATAAAGGTCGCCTCGCACCCACAACTCCCGTACGCAAAGAAAGTGATTGTTCTCTGGGTTGTCAAAATCGAAAACCCGCAGACGGCCCGTGACCCTCTCCCCCTTGTCGTTACGGAAGGTCACACGGACTCCGTCTCTGAGTAACGTATACTTTTCGCGGTTGATGGCCAGGAGCGTTTGCGCCACAGTTACTGCAGTAATTTGCCGGATTGCATCATCGTAGGCGCTCTGTGGAAGCCCAGGGTTCAGTTCCAGGAGTTTTGAGCGCAGATACCGTGTGAGAACTACTTCCCGGTCTGATGCCCGGCCAAGCAGGCTATCCGGTCCGAAATCTTCGTTGTTGTAGGCATAAACCGACTCCCAGCCGAGTTCTTTTTCGAGGTACTCAGCCGTAGTCTGTTGGACCAGCGTGGATTCGGTATACTCTCTCATTCTGCCTTCCAGTGCTCTTGGTAGTTCGGCCCACCTGAAATTGGCCGGGAAGTTGGCTTGTTAATTCGAATTGTTAGTGGAATTGGAAAGTCAACACCTATAATGGCTGCCTCGCCAGGTTGCAGGTTTGGCAAAAATGACGATGCCGAACGATCAATTTCACCACAGGCTTTTTCTACAATTTCTCGATCACGCTCATTGGTCAGTCGGTGGACAACCAGTGTTCCCATTTGGCTAAAGACTTCCTCGGTAATATCACGGGGACGCTGTGTCGCTAAACAAATGTTCAAACCAAACTTCCGGCCTTCTTTCGCTATCAATTCAAATGCGTCTAGTCGAGCGATACTATCTTCCCCACCTATGGAACGACCGAGGAAACTATGAGCTTCATCTACAAAAACAACTAAAGGATGTTCCAAGAAACTGCCAGAACGAGCTTTGTTAAGGAGGTATCTGCCCAGAGCATTGGCTATGATTTCTCGTGCCTTGAATTCATATGCAATACCACTAAGACAAACACGGAGCAATCGTTTTTCAGCGTCGTTAAGAAATAAGTCTATCTTATCTATAACAGAAGGATCATCAGAACGAAATACACAAGAGAACGCAGGGGAGGTAAGTACTCCGTTGATCCTCGCGACCAGCGAGAGACAGTGAGAAAAATTGCCGTCCTCCCCACCCCATTTTGTAGTGTCTTTTCTGCCGCTTGTATAACCATCAGGCCATACGCACTCTTGTTCAATCTGGGACACTAGGTATTTAACCTCAAATGGTTGCCTCGGATCATCAAGCTTTTCTGATATTTCTGGTTCTCTTTCGGCTTCGATAATATCTTTTTTAAGCTGGTCAATCTTCTTGATAAAACCTTCTGGAGCGAGTGCTGGCTTCAATTTTGCGAGTCGGAGGCTACGAATAGCTGCTCTAAGTTTTGGGCCCTGGACCTTTCCTGCAGGCTCAAACAAGGCAATGAAATCAGATTCCTGAAAGCATGTTGGAGGCAAAGAACAAGCGACTGATTTCCTAGCTTTACGCACAGGATCTCCCAAATGGCAATGTATTACTCCTTCGCCTCTGAATTCTCTATATTCCCCTGTTGCATCTAAAAGAATAATCTTGGCCTTGTGTTTGACACATTCTTCAATAATACGCGCCGTTGTCCAACTCTTGCCACCACCTGTGGCGCCAAGTATAGCACAATGACGGCCAAAGAGCTTTTCTGGAGTGATACTGACCTTACTTTCATTTGCAACGTCTACAGAGCCCAACTCCAGTTGAATAAGTGTGTTACCACCCTCAGGGGCTATCATTAGACTTGGAATCAAAGCGATAAATTGATGCGGAGCCGCGTAAACACGGTCTCCAAGGCGAGGATAAGTATCAACGCCCGCTGTAACGCTAAAGTCAATCATTGAAATTGACCCCAGCAGTTGAATGTGGCCGATTGCATCCAACTCGATAGTCCCAACATAGTCTTGGCCAATGGTCTGCCGCTCCCCTTCGGGTAGCCGAACCTCAATGATCCGTCCAAGAAGAACGTTTTGCTGGCCTTCGATCAAAACAAACTCGCCTACTTCGCCCTTGCCATAACGAGCACCTTCAAAATGTGTCCCACTCGGGTTGCCTGCATCACGAAGATTCACATGAGCAATATAAGCCTTAACCGATGAAATGACGCCCATACGAAGTTCTGGGCGCAGAATACCGGTTCGAGCAAGATTATCGATTTCTTTTGCGATATTCATTGGCTGCCCCGAACATTTCTAATGGCTTTCTCAAGTTGTTGAGCAGGTGTAAGCGTTCTCAAGTCAGGAATGAGATATGCGAAATCCTTAAACGAAGCATTAATGAACCATATGTCCTCTCCGTTGTTGGCAAGGCTACATAGCTCTCTCCAGTAGTTATTAACTTCTGACTTAATAGAATCCTCTGCCATGAAATCTGCCACAATCAGGCGGAGTCTAGGATTGGTTGTTACAGCTGCGAGAATAGGCTCAGATAAATGATCATCATTAAAGCCGAATCCCACTACAATGAAGCATGTATTAGGCTCTCGCAGACTAGCCAGATATTGAGATATGAGTTCAAGATGTGGTTGGATATATGATTGTTGATATTTTCCTTTCGCTGGGTAAATCAGACAAGCTTCTGCTGGTGTTGGTCCATCTTTTTCTTCAATCCTACCGTCGTTAGTTCGCGCCCAGTTGACAGACCCGTGGAGCTTTAAGAGGTGAAAAACACCCTCCAAATAATCGCCATGTTCTACTGTTGCTTGCGGGCGTCGGACGAAGTCATATCCAAAATAGCGAGGGTCAAATATGCGTGGTTTAGTGTAAGAGAAACCATCAGTTATGATAAGACTCTGCAATCCTGCAGCTCGCTCAAAACATAAATCGTAGTTGGTGGTGAACACTTTTAGGCGTGGATCTCGAACTCTGCGACGGGAAAGGCGGTGCAGAAAGGTGCAATGGGCTTTGAGTTTCTCATCCAGCCAAGCGCCTGTACTTTTGTCTTTCAGAAACTCACTACATTTCTTAAGAGTAAATTCCTTGCAGCGCTCAACAAAATCACTGACATTACTATCTTCGTCAATCTGAAGATAGGCTTCACATTGAGACAATAACGCTTCGATATTATTCCCTTCTCGCTCCATATCAAATTTTACTTTTTCCATTATTTTTTTGGCATTCGCACTAGGAGTTCCGGTTTCATCCTCTATCGCGTATTTCCACAAATCTCTCATGGAAGGACCACCCACTTCTCCAAGCGAGGTTCCGCTTCCGGCCAATACTACCAAATTGGGCATCTGGAGAGAAGATAGAAGCATTTCATCAAGCACTTCCTTTGATTTTTTTGCTTTATCTTCTATCTTTTTCCTTTCCTCCTCATTGGAAATACTACTTGTATTAGGCCGAATCTCTCGCCACTCAGTTTGAGAAGGAGCAAGGAATTTAAGGATACCTGCGGTTGATCCATCCACAAGTTCTTTAGGACCTTCCGGTACTATTGTGCTCCTTGGTACATCATTCATATTGTGATCTCCCCGTTCATGAGGCGTGGAAGAAGAAGGTCGCGGGCTTTAGCAAGTGCGAGTTGCTGCTTCTTTAGTGTGCGAATTTGTTGCAGTATCTGATATGTAATATCGTTAAATTCTTGCGCTACAGCCTTTGTAGGCACAACAATCTTTAGCTTACGAAAACGGCCTTTATTGATTTCCTTATATGTAGTTCCACCTGCATGGGAGCGAATTTCTTCCACGCGCCATAATAAGTTGTAAAGAATATACATACGAAGCCACTCCTGATGAGGAACAATATTGATAAATCCCTGGTTAGTGCATACCTCCTTCTCCATCAGGGCAAAAAATCCGACTGATGCTCTGCTTGTCATTAAGATTGTATCCGGCGGAACAAGCCGCGCCGAAGACGATCTGAGCCCCGCCTCAGTGATCTTGTTTTCAGAGTCAATTAACGCTAGACAATCATTTCTTGTGACATCTGTAGGTGTTACCCAAGTAATATCACCTCCCTCCCAAAATGCTGGGTTCTTTGTCGATGGTGTACCACCTCCGATAGTATCACAAACCTCACTTATCGTTTTCTTTTCCCAGCCTTCTGGGAGGCCGTCTTTGATTTTGACGTATTCGTGGCCGGGAAATCGGAAGTGGACGAACCACTCCTTGTACAAGAGCCGCGCCGCCTGCTCCAGCAACTGAATCCGCCGCCGGTTGTTCTCGATAAGGTCGTCATAGGCAGAAAGTATAGAGGCGATGCGAACTTGTAGTGATATATCTCTGAACACCTTGACTCTGACATTTCGAAGAATCGTCTGAGTGAGAAGGGGCTGGGCCGCACCACCGGCATAGCTCCTCAATGATGAAGACAGAAGACGGTAGTACATATACCGAAGGTCACAGCCTTCCTTGCTCCTTGCAACGATGGTGTTATCCGAAGCCCAGAATCTGCCCCTACAAATTTCAACGGATCCACAGTATGCGCCTACTCTACCGATGATAATAGCGTTCTCGTGGTTGAATGAGTGTGAGCGACCAATAGGACCATTTGATCCATACACAACAAATTCTCCGTTATCAGCTCGTTTTGGAGCCTTCCCATTGAAAAAATCGAGCAGTTCCCCAAGGGGGGTGAGTTGCGGACGGATTTTCCCAACACCTGTTTGCAACTTCCGGTTTCCGCAGCCTCTTTTAGTCTTTTCCTTCAAACCTCTCACTCTACCTCCCCCTTCCGGATTGCCCGCTTCCCCTTCTCCGTCAACCTGTACTTCTGGAGCCGGCTACTTGGCTTCTCAGGGATGGTCATCTCGATATATCCCTTCTCAAGGGCAGGGTGCAGATAGTTTTCCCTGAAGGTCGGCCGGTGCTTCAAATTCAACCGTTTTCTCAACTCCCCGGATGAAAGCGGGCCGTCAACCAGTGCGCTCAAAAGCCTGATGACTGGGTCGGTTGACTGGGTCGGTGACTGGGTCGGCGATCCAGTCTGGAACTCTAGCTGTTCCTCAACCACAATCTTCTTAGCCAGGGGGAATATGAAACGCACCCGCAGGCCCAGTTCAACTATAGAAGGCTCGGGAAAGCCACTTTCCTTAGTTTCGCGGAAGATTCGCGGCACGCCGCTTCCCCATTGCTCGATCAGTCTCAATTCCCGGAAGACTCTCGCGATCACCGGGTTGCGGATCTTGGATACGCCCTGCTTCATATCCTCAACTGTGATACCTGGTGGTAGGATACCCGGATTCTCAACTTCTATTCGGTCGTCGAAAAAGGCTACGCGGACAGGACCTCCCCGTTGGGACCAGTCTGCATGCACAAGAGCATTTATCACCGCCTCGCGTAAGGGCTCGAGCGGAATGCTCCAAACGTCCCGGCGTCGCACCTCCGAGAAATCTGCCCCGCGCATAGCGTGTTTCTTCAAAAATAGCATGATGCTATCCACGGATTGAGGAAGCGGTTCATCAATCTCGATGTGGTCGAATATCCGGGCCTTGTCAGTGCCGATAAAGCGGCCGCACTGAACCCAGCAGTCAGGAAAATGAAAGGTGCGGTTATGGCCGAAAAGCAGCATTCCTCCCTTGGATGGAACGGTCTTCCCCTGGTCTCTTACAAGCAATTTTAGTGTGAGTAACGCCTGTTCGTTGAGTTCGCGTTCCCCGAAAAATGCGCGCTGTGCTGCGTCGAGGTCGAGGTCGTCGATGGAAAGGTCCGGCATGGGCATCTCGTCGAACGAGACACCTTCCACGGAGCGCCTGAGTTCAGCGATCAGTTCCCGGTCAGCCTGGCGGTTGGTAGAACCCAGACGAACGTACACGCCTTTTTCTGGTCCCTCGGATTTTAGCCAGTGAGGACGCAGGCTGCTCAGGAAGACCTCTACCAACAACAGCGTCTTGCCCTCGACGGTCGTTATTTCCACGTTCGGTACCAGTCGGGGCATGACGGCGTCGGCGATCAGGTTGCAAAGGCGCTCTTCTTCTTCCAACGGATCGGCAATGCCAACTGGCTTCCGAGTTTTATTATCCACGCCAATAAGAAGGACTCCGCCCGCGGTATTGGCGAAAGCGACAACGGTTTTAAGGATATTCCGGGGAGAGGAGACATCCCGCTTGAACTCCAGGGTCTTACCCTCGCTTTGCTTGAGCAGTCCGGAGATGGTCATATACCCAACTCCACGAAGTTCTTCCTGATCTTCTCGGCCAGTTGAATGGCCTCGGCGTTTAGCTCTTCCAGTTCCATGTGTATCTCCCGCAGGGCCTCCTCGAAATCGAAGTCTTCGTCCTCTTCTTCTGGGGCGACCCCGACATAGCGGCCCGGCGTGAGGCTCCAGTCGTTGGCCTCAATCTCGGCGATATCGACCAACTTGACCAGCCCCTCTACATCGCGGAGTTTTGCCTCAGGGAAGCGCTCTGTAAGCCAGTGGGCCTGTCTCCAGAAGTAACGGACCTGCTTGAGTTGCGCTACGGCTGCTTGCCGGGCCTCGTCAGCGGCCTTACGGGCACGGGCGACGTGTCTTTTTGACCAGGTGTCACTGGCATTAGCGTGGTATTCGTTCTCGCAGGTCTCGATCACCCGGCAGGCGAGCTTGTAAAGCAGATCCGCTTGTTTCACGAGATTTCGGCTCGTGTCGGCCAGGGAGGCGAGGCGGTTCACAGCCTTTCTGAGCGCGCCATTGGTATTTTTTTGCTTCTTCCAGGCGGCCTGTTCGTCGGCCAATGCCTTTTTGAAGGCTTCGACGTCTGCGGTGAAGGTGTCACTCGTCTTGTTCAGTTCGCTCAAGGTATCTGTGAGCGTCGTCTCATCAGGCAGGGTATCAAAAAAAGGCTTAATTGTATCAAGCAACGTGTCTATCGCGGCGCAAAACGCCGGCAATGGCTCCGTTATGTTTCCCTCGTCATCAATTTTTTTGAAACAACCCGAGGCTTCCTCCAACATGCGCGCGCAATAGTCATGCACAAGTTTGAGAAAGCGGTCCTTCTGGCCCCGATAGAGCCAAACAATAGCCAAGATGTTCTGTTGCTGTTCAGGGCTGAAGTCGTAGATCTTGCGGGTAACCTTACGGTAGATGTTCCGGGCGTCGATCATCAGCACCTTGTTGCGATGTTCTTTTGGTTTGGACCGGTTTAGGAACCACAACTCACACGGCACGGTGCGCGTGTAGAAAAAGTTGGAGCGGATGGCAATCATGATGTCCACAGCGCCAGTCTCGATGAGTTTCTGGCGGACCTTTGCCTCACCGCCTCCGGCGCTGGATGCTTGGGATGACATGACAAATCCGGCGCGGCCCTTTTCATTTAGGTAACTGTAGAAGTAGCTGATCCAAATGTAGTTGCCATTAGTGACCTTGCCTTTTTTGTTCACCCCTGGCAGGCCAAACGGCAAACGCGGGTCGTTTTTTACTTTGTCAGCGTCGATTTCATCCACGTTGAACGGGGGGTTGGCCATCACGAAATCTGCCTTACCGAGAAGCTCATGGGGATCTTCGTAGTATGTGATAGCCTTCTGGATATCGCCCTCAAGGCCATGAACAGCAAGGTTCATCTTAGCGAGCCGGATGGTAGTCGCGTTTTTCTCAAGACCGAAAAACGTAAGTTTATTCGCCGGGTTCTGATGCAATCGCTCGACGAAGCGGGCGCTTTGGACGAACATGCCGCCTGAGCCACAAGCCGGATCGAATACTATGCCGCGTTCTGGTTCAATAACATTGGCGATCAGCGAGACCAGCGAGACTGGCGTGAAAAATTCACCTCCATCGTGAGCCTTCTGGTCGGCGAACTGGGTAAGGAAGTATTCGTAGATACGGCCAAAGACGTCGCCAGATACTTTCTTTAGTTCGTCAGGATTGAGCGTGCGTAGGAGTTGCCCGAGTACATCATTATCCAGTTCCTGGTATTCGCTCTTGGGCAAGACACCGCGTAAGCTTTCGTAATCGGCCTCGATAGACTCCATGGCTTCAATGATGGCCTTGGCGCGGTCTTCAGTGTCTGGCAGGGAAACCAGATAGTCAAATTGGGCCTTGGGTTGTAGATAGATGGCACTCTTTTGAGAAAAATCCTCCTTGGTAAGTGGCCGAGTTTTGCCACAGCGCTTTGGTAGGTTGGCTTCGATCTCATCTTTGACGGCAAGATAACGGCTGTAGGCGTGGCGCAGGAAGATAAGGCCCATCACAGGCAAGAAATATTCATTGCTAGCGTAAGTAGAGTTCGCCCGCAACGTGTCCGCCGCGTTCCAAAGCCGCTTTTCAATAGCTTCGATATGTTCAAGTTGGGCCATTTTTCCTTATACCACCGACAATATGGACCTTATTAAACATCCTGCGCAATGGACTGGAAAGGCCTTTTTGAAAATCCAGTGATTGACCGATTCTCTTCAGATACCCAGGTGTTTTGCGCCATTGACCACCTCAACCCATTGTGTTTGGGTATTCATAATGTAAGTCCGCCTATGCAGGTACGACCAGATACTCCAAAGTCAGGAAAAGTCATATAGAGTATACGCAACACTGCCTGTCGATCAAGTTTAAATACAGGGAAGAACTTTTTCTTGTGGATCTGTATCAGCGGCACTTAGGAAGGCGATGTGTTCTTCCTGAAACCTTTATACTTCCCCTATATGAACAAAACCGGGGGAAAAAAGAACTGGTTCAGGACGTATTTGGGAGGTATTCAGGTAAAGATGAACCGTGAAAAAGCACAGTAACTGCAGGTTGATATGACTGCGAAGAGCCCTAGGCATAACCGAAGCAGATAACCTTGGCCACATGAGGAACGAAGCATAAGGAAAATTTGGGCCGATATCTAGCCGTTAGGTGCCTATAAGCAACCAAGAATAGGGTGGAATATACCTAACAATCAAGAGACGCGGTGTGAAATATGCGGAATAGAGAAAAAAGATGGCTCCCCGGGACGGACTCGAACCGCCAACCTAGTGGTTAACAGCCACCCGCTCTGCCGATTGAGCTACCGGGGAGCAGTTCGTTGTGCGTTACTTTAGCAAGTAGCGCGGATTAAGTCAATAGCTGACGTAAGACCGAAAAAAAGCCCCTGACGAGGCAGGGGCTAAAAATAATTCCCGGCGGTGACCTACTCTCCCACCCACTGACGGGGCAGTACCATCGGCGCTGAGGGGCTTAACTTCCGTGTTCGGAATGGGAACGGGTGTTTCCCCCTCGCCATTGCCACCGGAAAATTGTGTTCAATACCATATTCAAAAACTTATAAATAAATATGGGTTATCTTCTGCGTTTAATACCGATTGCGTCCATTCCTGGAAAGACCAGTATAAAAAGCTATGGTCAAGCCGCACGCCCAATTAGTATCGGTAGGCTGAGAGTGTTGCCACTCTTACACCTCCGACCTATCGACCTCGTGTTCTCCGAGGGGGCTTCAGGGGCTTACGCCACGGGAGAACTAATCTTGGGGTGGGCTTCCCACTTAGATGCTTTCAGCGGTTATCCCATCCGAACATAGCTACCCAGCGATGCCCTTGGCAGGACAACTGGAACACTAGAGGTTCGTCCATCCCGGTCCTCTCGTACTAGGGACAGCTCCCCTCAGTTCTCCTACGCCCGCAGCAGATAGGGACCAAACTGTCTCACGACGTTTTAAACCCAGCTCACGTACCGCTTTAATCGGCGAACAGCCGAACCCTTGGGACCTGCTCCAGCCCCAGGATGCGATGAGCCGACATCGAGGTGCCAAACCTCCCCGTCGATGTGAACTCTTGGGGGAGATCAGCCTGTTATCCCCGGAGTACCTTTTATCCGATGAGCGATGGCCCTTCCATGCGGAACCACCGGATCACTAAGGCCTGCTTTCGCACCTGCTCGACTTGTAGGTCTCGCAGTCAAGCTCCCTTATGCCTTTACACTCTACGGCTGGTTTCCAATCAGCCTGAGGGAACCTTCGCGCGCCTCCGTTACCTTTTAGGAGGCGACCGCCCCAGTCAAACTACCCGCCAGGCACTGTCCCTGACCAGGCTTACTGGCCCAGGT